>JARRQF010000185.1:0-7761 GCA_037382065.1 Candidatus Thiodiazotropha sp.
CATTTCTTCCATTTTATGACCACAGCAAGAGCAGGTTTTTGACCCTGCAAACCACTGCGAAAGCTTGTGTAGATGATGGCCCTTGGCTTTCGCTTTATATTCCAGTTTGGAAACAAAGCAACTCCAAGCCGCATCACCAATGGCTGGGGTTGGGTAAATTCTGACTTTCGTAGCTTTTAACATTTCAGCGCTCAATGATACAATGCTTTTATTTAATCCTAAAAAGATAAGTTGGACTAGGATAATAGCTTAACAAAGGTATTTCAATTGAGTGTACATGATGGAAGTAATGATTTAAACACCTATTTAAGAAAGACGCATTTGTCTCGACAAAGCCAATCATCCGCTTTGTGGTTAAGGTCGTACTTTGCAAGTTCGGCAGGTGGAGCAACGATTGATACCTTGCGTAAGTATGTAGAAAATCAGGCTACGCCTGATTAGCCCTTTCATCCCCACCCGCCTTGGGCGAGGGTTTTCGGGCTATTCTGCTAAATTCACTATCATTAAATACTAACCAGTCTTGACAATGCTTGCCAGTTATTTATGATCCAAAAGCACTATAAGGAGTTTGAAAATGTCAGTAAAACTGACTGAACTTGAAAAAAACATATTGAAGGCTAAAGGTCTAAGTGATGAAGATCTTGATAAGGTATTGAAAGCTGGTGTGAATTCCAAAAATGATTTTACAATAATTGGTGATGCCGCCACATTAGTTTCTTTGACTGGAATTGCGGAAGATGTTGCCCACGCCGTTATGGCATGGGCCACTGGCAATACCGGAACTACAGCGCCTACCACTGAATTCCCAACATCCATCACAGTAGATAACCCTGATGTTGTCTACTGTGTTCACTGTAAAACAAAACAGCCATCAGATTATAAGTCAGGTAATCTGTGTCACGCCTGCGGCAAGCAAGCGGAACCCACAAATAACTGTTATTGGTGTTATGCCAGTGGACCAGGAAAGTTTTGCCGTATATGTGGAGCAGAATTTGTAGCACTCAGTGAATATGAAATTGCAGTCCAATTAAAAAGAGATGGCGAGTCCATGAGTAAAATAGCCCCTACCATAAAAGCTATGAGCCAGGAAGAAAAAGAACAACTACTGGCTCGAGCTCGAAAGTAAGGCATGAAACATCAACGTTGGGTTTGTGAGCAGTGTGAGGAAACTCAACCACAGGGCTCGGAAGGTGACTATTGTTACAGCTGTGGAAAGCAAGTTCGCAAGGAGCAACGTTGTGTCTGGTGCGCCAAATGGGTTCCTTCAGGTAGGTTTTGTAGAGAGTGTGGCTGTGAGCAGGTGGCCGAAAACTTATATGGTGCTGCACGTATACTAAAAAGCCTAGGGATTGATCAGCTGACTTTAAAAGACCGTCTCTCATCGATGGACTCTGAGCAAGTTCAACACTATGAGAGCATGTATCATCGACACTTGAATGCGGTTATTAAAAGGGGCGAAGAGGCTCAGGCATGTGAACCGTACCTTATTGGACACAATTTTTTCAGATCCATCGAAGACGAACTTACAGGGCAACTTCCTTTTAATGAGGCCGACTTCAAAAAATATAATGGAGGGCCTCAAGGACCTTTCTCTTCGGAACCTGCCTGTCTTTTAGATATCGTTAAGAATAGTCCTCTTCAACAAAATCAAATTTTGGCACAAGTTGCTCTCATTCGCTGTGGAAAAGCCGGAGCTACCACCCAGGACTGGTGGAAAGCGCTGGATCGGCTGGAGAAAATCAACACGCTTGATGACGCTTTTAGTTGGGAGTCAGCTTTGATATACGGCCACTGGCGTTTGCTGTTAGGTCCTATCGGAGACAGGATTATTGAAAAACCCCAGAGAGTGATTGATATCGCGCGTGCTGTGTTGCAAAACAATGCGGCAACCGTTTATAAACCATGGGCTGCGCTCATTCTGCTATCTTTCTGTACCACTAGGCTATCAGAATCAGAGCGTGATCAAGTGAATAGCCTAGCTGAAAAAGCGGCATCTTCTACCGACAATGAGCTGGCTTTCTCAGCCTCTGTGGCGATTGGTCAAGCAGCCCCAACAGGCCCTCTATTAAAAGCTATCGAAGACAAAGACGAATGGAGGCAGCTAGTCGCTGCTCTTGCATTGGCAAAGGCAAATTCTTCTGAACTATTACCTTACCTTGAAAAATTTTCCGATGAGAATCTAATAAAAATTATATCTCGATGCCCTCGTCAAATCCCAGTCCACTGGAAAAGCACTTTACTGAAACTTGTTAAAACACGACCTGACCCTTATGAACTTCTACGCCTTGAACGAATAACCCTGTCCGAAAATGATATTTTAGAGTTATCTAATATGGCAGTTGCAAAAAACGACCAGTCACTTATGGCATACCTTATTGAGTCTGGATGTAATGAATCGAGGGTCATTCTCAATGGAGTCTCATTGATTTTCGAATCTAAATTCACAAATTCCTGGAATATTTTATCCGAAAAAGTTCCTTTAAGAATAGTTGATTTTACTAGTGTGACCCATGGGAACTCTGATCAGCAAACAGTTCTCACTCAACTATCTCGCATTCAAGTGGAAGAGCATCTTTCTAAAGAGTTTTACCGTCTTTCTATAGGACAAATGCTATCAACATCTTTTAGCGATAAGGCTCTCAACGACTGGGCATATATTGTTCAGTTAGCGATAAAACTAGACTCTGATCATTTAAACTTTGCGCCACAAACTGTGCTTGATTATTTTGATAGTAATGATCAATTTATCAGTTTGCTCGCCGATTTTATCGATCGTCTGATCAGTTCTAAAGAGTACATCCATAACCGTGACAAATGGCTTCAATATTTCTTGAAAGCCTACACCCAAGAGTTATTTCTTGAACTTTCTCAAGATAGCCAAATTCAATTTACAGAATCCATGCTCAAACTCGTTGCAACCAAGTCACTACAAACATACCTGCGATCTTCTGCTGCTTCATCCCTCTACCCAAACTCGCTGCCCACAGAAATTCGATCTAAAACGCTCAATGCCATAAATCAGATTATTGGGTCTGGGTTGGATTACGATATCCGGTACTACCTGGAAAAAGCTATCGAAAATCAATAAGTATCCATAATTAAGCGGGAAGGCCAGAAAGGCAGTGGAAGAGGGTGGGGTTAGCTGGAAACCCAGGGGCATGTTGATATTAGATTGAGATACGGTTATTATTTCCGATACTTGTCAGTATTCGACATAAGCTATAAGAGCCTGTAGAATCATCGAATACGTTTATTTACGCTATTTTAGGCTAACCATAATGGCTATCCCGAAACCTCTACCTCTGTATCCAATTTTTAATGATCTTAAAGACTTTAGCTTTGAAGAATATCCAGAGCTTAAACAGCTTCTGGATTCTGGTGAATCCTGGTGGATGACGAACTGGCAATGGGGCCAACAGTTTCTGAGTTACATTGGCCGCAACAAGTCTGAACATACCTTCACGCGCTTTCGCACCGAAACTGAGAGATTCCTACTTTGGGTCTTTCTAATTAAAACAAAGCCAATGGAACAGCTACGAAAAGCAGATATCCTGGAGTATGCTGATTTTTGTTGGCAACCACCAGAGTCCTGGATCTGCCTGGCTAATCACGATAAATTCATTTTTCAGAATGGATGCTATACCCATAACCCATCTTGGGCGCCTTACAAACTGAAATTACCCAAACACAGTGATGTCAATCTTCCTCCGCCTGATAAGAAGAAGTACAAACCATCACAGCAAACGTTAACGGCGACCTTTACAGCTATCACTGCTTTCTATCGATACCTAATGAATGAAGAGCATCTGTATGGCAACCCCGTTCAAATTGCCAAACCAGACTGCCGACACTTCATTAAAGACTCCCAGGTAAAGGAAATCCGGCGGCTTACAGAGGCACAATGGCAATACGTTTTTAACGTTGCACTGGATCATGCCGATAGTGATCCGCTCTACGAGCGTAGCTTGTTTATTATTTGCGCATTAAAAACACTGTTTTTACGCATATCAGAGCTAGCTGAGCGTAAAAACTGGACACCTGTAATGAGCCACTTTTGGCAGGATTCTGAAGGCAATTGGTGGCTAAAAGTATTCGGTAAAGGTCGTAAATTACGTGATATCACGGTACCTATGAGTTTTATTGAATTCCTTAAACGCTATCGACACTATCGTGGATTAAGCCCCCTTCCCTCGCCTGGCGAAAACCATCCCATTGTGGAAAAGATTCGCGGCCAAGGTGGTATGACATCACGGCAACTCACTCGAATTGTTCAAGATGTATTTGATAAAGCTTACGAAAAAATGCGCCGTATCGAGGGCGATGATAATGCACGAAAACTAAAAGAAGCCTCCACACATTGGCTGAGACACACCGGAGCCAGCATGGAAATTGAACGTGGCCGAGCTTTAAAGGATCTATCTGAAGATTTGGGACACTCAAGTATGGCCACAACGGATACTATATATATTCAAACAGAAAATCGTGTCCGAGCTGAAAGCGGCAAAACACGAAAAGTAAAGTAAACAATCACCTATGACATCATTAAGATGGGATTTATAGAGTTAAAGTAAATGAACTCAGCAATATGCCAGGACATTGCATCATTCCCAAGGCTCGTCCTCCATAGGAACCCACATCTGGATTAATATAGGATTCACGAGTAACTGCCTGTAAATTATCTCCGAAAAAATGATAAAAACTATCATCAAAGCGCATATTCTCAATGGGCGCCCTAATGACACCATCTTCTACCCAGAAACAAGCATATCGAGTCATACCAGTAATACGACCACCAGCCAGATCACTCCAGTTTAAATAGTGTAGGTTTGATATATAAACACCAGTTCCAAGAGCCTGTAAAACCTCCGATTCAGGAAGATCTCCGCAAGCCATAACCGGTGAGCGTAACTCTTCCCCTTTATTGGCAAAATTAGATTGTAAACTATATTCTTTTGCCGTACGGGAACTGATTAGACAACTCTTAAGTTCACCATGAGTAATGAGCTCTATATGCTCATCAGAAACTTCGCCTAACTTATTAAATCGAGGAACCAGACCATTTCTAAAGTCTTCAGCAAAAGTAAACATAGGTGATAACTTAATACCTTCATTGCGCATTTTTAAAAAGGCGGACTCACCAGTTTGCATACTTAACTCACTTAAACCATGCCATGAAAACATATCTAATAAATCTGAAACTCCAGCAGAAGCAATAAAAGTTCGATAATTTCCTGGTGTCAATTTTATTGCGCTTTGCCCCATTACTTTTAGCTTTTCAATAGAGGATGCCAGACTTTTTTGGTAATCAGTTTGCGACCAGCTCGAACCAGCATAGGTTGCTTTAACCATTCTCTCTTGATGGTTAATCAAGGAATAATCGAAAGAAAAACTATCACTGGAAAACCAGTGTTGGCTACCGGCTGAATTCGCATTTCCACGATAAATTACACCCGAAGCTAAAATTCCGCTAAGATCACAACCCTGCATAGGTTGCATTAACATTTTTGCAGTCTGATCAGGATTAATAAACTCACCCTGACAGATAGTTTCACTACTTTGACCGCCTACTGGTAATACAATAAAGGGATCTATCGGTAATAGTTTCACTTCATTTCGAAGCCTGGAGAATTCACTAACTGCTCGTTTAAAATCAATATCAAAATCACCACATAAACTTAAAGAACCAGTTACCCGACGATTATTAAATGACAGTTCAAGAGATAGATCGTTATTATCAACCTGCCCAATTTGTCTGATTTTTGCGCCATTCACTCTACAAAACAGGCTCGACTCCCCTTCCAGGGAAATTGCCAATGATTCATTTTTTAGTAATTGTGAAAATAAAGAGTCACAGATCTGATTAAATATTTTTTTAATATTAAAATTCATTGAATTATTGCTCACCACCAAATACTTCCACATCAGCAAATAGACAGGTAGGAGAAGCATGGCCAACTCTGATAATCTGGTTTGGTTCACCTTTTCCACAATTAGGTGTTCCAAAAATTTCAAAGGTATCCCTATTTCCAACACCCTTAAGATTATTCCAGAAACTATTAGAAATACCTCGATAATTCGGATTTCTTACCGTCTTCGTGATTTTACCATTTTCAATTAATTTGGCATATTCACAACCAAACTGAAATTTATTGCGATAGTCATCAATTGACCAAGATCGGTTTGAATGCATAAACACCCCCTTCTCCACTGAATCAATTAAATCCTTAATAGAGGAATCACCGGGCTCCAGGTTAAGGTTGGCCATACGATCAATAGGTGCTCGATTCCAACTACTGGCGCGGAAATTTGCCACTCCTGGCACACCCGAACGAATCTGGCTTTCAATGCCGCCCAATCCACGTTGTAAAATTCCATTCTTAATAATAAATTCCCGTTTAGCTTTAGCACCACCATCATCAAAATTATATGAAGCTATTTCATTTGAAATAGTTGGATCAAAAGTGATATTCATTAAATCTGAGCCATATCTCAAATGACCAAAATCCTTCAATCTTACAAAGCTCCAGCCTGCATAATTACGCTCATCACCGAGAATGCGATCTATTTCTAGTGGATGGCCCACGCTTTCATGAATCTGCAGCATCATTTGATCTGGTGCCAAGATTAAGTCCATAGTTTCGCAAGGACACTCTTCAGCACTTAATAACTCGATAGCTTCTTCACCAACTCTTACGCTACCCTCCAGCATCCGATTTTCATCCAGAGCTTCTAGGCCAATTTGCCAACTTCTCGCCCACATACCACTATCGGATCTTTTCTGAATAACCGGCCCATCCTGTGCGATAGCCATGGCCCCGGTACTCACGATCAGAAACTGTTGCTCAACATGACTACCATTACTGGATACAAACAGATGATCACTGCTAATAATGGAAGCTATAGCATTAGTTGAAATCACTTTCTCTGAAACTTTTAAAGCTTCACAGGACTTCAATAATAAATCATTGATATCACCAGCTGACATAGCATTTTCAGCAAGTTGATATGGGGAACGGTAACTGCCTTTTGCAATAGGACGTGCCGCTTCAGTAAATTTATGAATACTGTATGGTGCGGCTTCTCTCGCCATTTGCACAGCTTTTTCGGCTGCCGTCTGCACGCTCATAATATCAATCCGACTTGTTGCGTAATAAGCGAACTGACCATCGACCAATACTTCAACCATTAAACCTTGACTGTTAGAGCGATTATTTGCCTGAGGATGTCCATCACGTAACCATCGAAACGTAGTGATCTCATCAACATATCGAAGCCCAATCCAGTCTGCTTTTACATCAAGCTGACCTAATAATTTTGTTAGATCCATATTCATCTCTCTACTTGATTACTCCCACACCCCCTCTCGCTCACGCCAAGACGGGATACTGAAGAGGTGCTTGATTCATGTTGGGTGGGATTACCAACACCGGAATCTCTGTTACATAGCGATGTTGGAGCAGCCAGGAAATTCCAAACTGCAGCGTTCTAAAACTGCGGAATCTAGTGTGGTGCTTCATACAAATTGACGATGATAGCGTGACGCTTAGCGTCTCGCCCGAAGGGAAGCCTGCTCAGGCCAGGATACTGCGTTGCAATGCTTGAAAAGGGTTAGCCATTCCCTGCGCATTGCGCCTTGTCTCCTGGCCTGAGCAGGCTTCTATAATCGTCAATTTGTATGAAGCACCACACTAGATTCCGCAGTTTTAGAACGCTGCAGTTTGGAATTTCCTGGCTGCTCCAACATCGCTATGTAACAGAGAT
>JARRQF010000186.1:0-7751 GCA_037382065.1 Candidatus Thiodiazotropha sp.
CAATTCCAGCTTTGTTCTCTGGTTTCTCGTTTTGCTTGTTCTATTCGGGTTGGCTACCTGGGTAGATGCTTGGCGAAGCCGTCTTCAGGCACAAGCGTCCCTGCCAGTAAAACAGGCAATCGTGGAAGATCTGGGACTTACCGATCTTTGTCTGTTCACTGAGGCCCGTTATACAAGAAATCCCTCCCAAACGGATCATAACACCGCCTTTCAGGATCACCCCCTATCCTTGGAACACTTTCCTTCCGGTTCATTGATTGAACCGCTTCAGGATAGGGGGGCAAGCCCTGATAGCGTATTGCGATGAGACCCCTCCTTACCCATCAACGCCTTTTGATTGATCACGCCTTCGCCTTGTTGGCCCGGCATAAATCACTCAATTTGGGGCTGCTATTGGTCAATACGCTGATCATTTTCAGTCTCGCCTCGGTTTTATTGTTTAGTCATGCGCTCAAACAGGAAGGCGCCATTCTCTTAAGCAAAGCCCCGGATCTGGTGTTGCAGGGTGACACCCTTGGACGCCATGAACTCATTTTATCGCGCTATCTGCTGAGGATTCAGTCCATCGCAGGTGTGGAGCGAGTGCAGGGAAGGTTATGGGGTTACTTCTTCGATCCGGTGGTGGCCGCCAATTACACGTTGCAAGTACCGCTTCAAAATACCCCGGCACCTGGGGAGGTGATCATCGGTTCTGGCGTGGCGCGTAGTCGCGGGGCCTCAGTGGGCGATGTGCTGGCCTTCCGTGGCTATGATGGGACACTGCATCCATTTACTGTTACCAGGATCCTGCCAAATGACACGGATATTGTCAGTGCGGATCTGATGCTGTTGGCGGAAGAGGATTTTCGCGATTTCTTCGGAATTACGCCCGATTATTTCACCGATTTCGCGATCACCCTAACCCCAGATGCCAGGGTGGGCGAGGTGGGTAAGCGGCTCACCCGCTTGTTTCCGAATACCCGGATTATTGACCGGAGGGGGATCCTGGCGACCTATCGCGCCCTGTTTGGCTGGGGTGATGGGATGATGCTGATCCTGCTCGTCGGAGCCCTGTTGGCGTTAATTATTTTTATCGTACAAAAGGCCTCTGGACTCTCAGCCGAGGAGCGGCGTGAGGTCGGCATCCTCAAAGCGGTGGGCTGGGACACCTCCGATATTATCATGCTCAAGCTTTGGGAGGGGGTCCTGATTACCGCTCCTGCCTTTCTCTTGGGTTATAACCTAGCCTATTGGCATGTGTTTGGTGCTTCCTCAATATTATTGCAGCCCTTGATCATGGGGTGGTCATCGTTATCGCCGGAGCTGCATCTAGTACCGTATCTGGATGCCTTGCCGTTGGCGGTGCTCTGCTTGGGTGCGGTTTTTCCCGCTGTTATTGCGTCGGTGGGGCCTGTTTGGCGTGCTGCTAGCGTGTCACCCGATAGGCTGGTGTAGTGTTTCATTACCAATCAGGTTGGATATACTTTCTAACAGGATCGACTAAATCGGTACAGGGTACTATTTTGCTCACGATGCGATTTCTATGTCTGTCACTACTTCTGGTCTTGATGGCCTGCAGTGGCGAGCGTCCCCAACTGCAGCAGGGTTCGCTCGCCCCATCCTTTCGTGCCGAAACCTTGGATGGTCAGACAGTGCAGGTGCCAGATGAGGTTAAGGGTCAGGTGGTGGTGATCCGTTTCTGGGCCGACTGGTGCCCCTTCTGCTATGAAGAGATGCGTGATATCGAGCAGGTGTATCGCGATCTAAAGGGGCAGGGTTTGACAATTCTGGCCGTTAATGTGGGGCAGGATCGTGACACCGCGAAAAGCTTTGTCGAGCGGATCGGCATTAGCTACACCACGCTGCTCGATCCCGATTCTGTGACTGCTCGCGCCTATGGGGTGATTGGTCTGCCAACATCCTTCTTTATCGATCGACAGGGGCGTATCCATTCGAAGATTCTCGGAGAGTCCAATGCTGCCATGTTTCGCCGTGGCGTGGAGCCCTTGTTGTGAAGGATACGCATAGAAACTCATCGTTGAGCTGTGACCTCTGCCTGTTGCGAGTCGAGCGTGACTTTCCAATCTACACGCGAGCGCGTACGCTGCACTTCTGTTGCGAAGGATGCCAGGGGATCTACCGTATGCTACATCAGCCTGAAGAGCTGCCTGAAGAGATCGTAAAGGAGCAGGAGAGTGAGTGATCCGAAAATTGAGATGTGCGAGGTGTGTGAAGCACTCCTAAATCATCAAGGTATCGATATATCGTCCATTACAAAGGGGGCCATCATGAGTACAGGTAATTCACTTTTTCGCAGTCCATGGCTTTGGTTTGCCGTTGGTGCGGCAGCCGGTTACTACGGCTACAAACATCGCAAGGAGTTTGCAGGTGTTCTGGCCAAAGCCGGTGACATGGGTAAAGATTTCGTGCAACAAGGCAAAGAAAACCTCGAAGACCTGTTGGAAGAAGCTCGCGAAAACGAGGAGGCCATGGGCGGAGAGGGTAGCGAAGCAGCAGCCGAAACCAAATAATCATGTAGGATTAAGCCATGAGCAATCAGCCTATCTTCGGTGAGGTGCAACTGCGGCACAGAGGGGCTGGACATTTGCGTTTCCAGATCCCCGAGATTCTCAGTCGCAAGGATATCGCTCTTTATTTGGAGCAGGGACTGCACCAGTTGGAGGGGGTCAGGCGGGTAGTGGTCTACTCAGATCAGCGCAAGCTATCGATCTTCTACATGGAGAATGTATGTGACATTTATCAGGTGGTACGCAAACTCGCACGCCTGATCGCGCTTCTGGTCGATCGCGGCTTTGTCACCCCGGAGGGCAAAGCGGTACCCCCTACCTGGAAAGATCGACTGAAAGCACGGTTTGCCGGCGTGCGTGCAGGGGGCAGCGTCCAAGAGCGTATTACGCGTTGGCGTGAACAGGTGAAGATGGCCAAGAGTCTGCTCAATGCCCAATGGAAGGTCAATCCTGCGCTACGTATGCTGGGTGACAATCCGGAAAAGGCCGCTTATGGTTTTTTTAACGATATCGTCACCTTCTATCTGATTAAGGTCCACTGGGATTTAATCCTGGGCAAGTGGCTGAAGTCCCCGTTACGTTACCGCTATGAGTGGCTCACCATATTCTATTTTGTTTTTCTCCTGGTCCGTTCACGCAAGCAGTAGTTTCACTTTTATATCCGAGAGGTTATGGACTACAGCCCAAAAAATTACCAACTGATCCACCGCCTGCGTCGGCGGGTACGTATCGCGATTCCTGGATTACGCCGAGATCCGGAGCGCATGGCCCTGCTGGAGATTCTGCTGCGTAAACACCCGCCACTCAAACAGGTGCGAGGGGTGAGTGGAATTGGCTCGCTGGCGATCCATTTCGATCCGCATCAGTTACCCTTGTCTAGCCTGCTGCCAATGCTTGATGCTGTGGTTGGCAATCTGCTGATCCAAGGTTCAACTAAAGCGTCGCCAAAGGCCCCACCAAACCCGCAACACTTCGAGGACGATGAGGTTCGAGACTGCTCTTTGGCAATCGAGGGGATGACTTGTGCGTCTTGTGCCGTGCTCATTGAGATGCGCCTCAAGCGTGATCCTCGGGTGCACCAGGCACGGGTTAACTTCGCTGCCGGTACTGCCCAGGTGGCGGGGCGTCTGGAACGCGAAGCGCTGTTTCAAGTGGTCGAGAATCTTGGTTATGTCGCCCAGCCAATGGATACCCTTGCGCAGCGTCGCCTGCTTGTGGAAAAGGAGAAGGAACATCTGCGCGATGCCCGGAGGCGGGTGGTCTGGGCCGGATTGCTCTCACTACCGGTCATGGCGATTGGCATGGCCATGCCGCGTTCCTTCCTGCTTAAGAGCATGGAGTTTCTCCTTACCACTCCGGTAGTGCTCTGGGCAGGCCGCTCCTTCTTTACCAAAGCCTGGGCTTTGGCCAAACAGCATGAGGCTAACATGGATAGCCTCATCGCCTTGGGTGCTGGCAGCGCCTACATCTTCAGCGTACCCGCCTGGCTATTGGGCCATCACCACCTCTATTTCGAAGCCGCGAGCGGGATTATTACCTTCGTTCTACTTGGTCGTTATTTGGAAGAGCGTGCCAAGGGTAAAGCTGGCGAGGCGATCCGCAAACTCATTGATTTACAGCCACAGACCGCCACAGTATTGCGCGATGGTATAGAGGTCGTTATTTCTGCCGAAGCACTCCAATTGGGTGACCGGTTACTAGTGCGCCCGGGCGAGCGCATCCCCACCGACGGAGAGGTGGAGAGTGGTTACTCCACAGTGGATGAGTCGATGGTGACGGGTGAGAGCATTCCTGTCATCAAGACTCCCGGACAGAGTGTGGTTGGTGGTTGCATCAACGGCAACGGTATCCTGCGCATTTGTGCCACTGCAGTGGGTAACCAAACTGTGTTGGCGGGGATCATTCGTCTGGTCGATCAAGCCCAGGGGAGCCAATTACCTGTACAGAAGATGGCTGACCGTATCTCGGCGGTGTTCGTTCCCACTGTGATGGGGATTGCGGTGGTTACCGGTGGGAGTTGGTTGCTTGCCGGAGCGGGATTGGCCACTGCCACAGTGAATGCCATCTCAGTGCTGCTCATCGCATGTCCTTGCGCTTTGGGTCTGGCTACTCCCACAGCGATTATGGTTGGCACCGGTCGCGCCGCACAACGCGGGATCTTTATTCGTGGCGGCGAAAGTCTCGAGCTGGCTGCTCAGCTTACTACCCTGGTAATCGATAAGACTGGTACCCTTACAGAGGGGCGTCCGATGGTGACAGAATGGTTCAATGTATCAGATCTAAAAGATGGCGATTTGCTGGCACTAGCTGCTGGCGCCGAGCTCGATTCTGAACACTTCCTTGCCTGCGCGGTGGTCGAGCATGCCCGTGAGCAGGGAATTGAGCCCATCGCCGCCACCCGGTTCCAGAGTCAACCAGGACGCGGTATTGCCGCCGAGGTCGGCGGTCATCCTCTGCTATTTGGTAATGCTGCCTGGCTGGAGGAGCATCAGATAGTCTGTGATGGGTTGGTGGATCGCGCCGCTGTTCTGGCGGCAGAGGGTAAGAGCCCAGTCTACCTAGCCTTGGACAATGAAATTGCGGCGCTCTTTGCCATCGCCGACCGGCCTCGGAGCGAGGCCCGGAGTGGGGTGGCGGCGCTGCGCAGGCTTGGGCTAGAGGTGGTGATGGTGACCGGCGACAACCGCGCTACTGCTGAACAGATCGCCTCTGAGGTAGGCATTGAGCAAGTGGTTGCCGAGGCGACACCGGTGGAGAAACTCACCTACATCAAGCAGCTGCGCGAAAGCGGACAGCGGGTAGGAATGGTTGGTGACGGAGTCAACGATGCCCCAGCCCTGGCCACCGCCGATGTGGGCATCGCGATTGGCGGTGGCACCGATGTGGCCATTGAGGCGGCCGATATTACCCTCGTGACTGGGGACATCACCAAGGTTGCCGAGACTGTACTCTTGAGTCGGCGCACCATGCGGGTTATCCGCCAAAATCTGTTTTGGGCCCTGGGGTACAATAGTGTTGCCATCCCAGTGGCCGCCCTGGGACGGCTGACACCGATGATCGCTTCCGCCGCTATGGCCATGAGTTCGGTTTCGGTGGTGACCAATTCCCTACGACTCCAGCATTCTGATCAGAATAGGTAAGACGAATTAGCAATGTTCCATATTGTTTTTTCGTTAAGAATTTATGCAACGACAGGGTTTACCCGGGAACATATGCAAGCAGAATACGATTACACCATGGCCTTCCTGGCCGGCCTTATGGGCAGCGGCCACTGCATTGGTATGTGTGGTGGTCTGGTTTCAGCCTTTTTCATGAAAATCGGTGATGGGAATAAAGGCGTGCTGCCCTATGTCGCCTATCATTGTGGACGCATTGGGGTTTATGTCCTGGTTGGTCTTGCCGCTGGGCTTGTGGGTCTCGCACTTACCTCCACCGGGTTTATTGGTAAGGCTCAGGGAATACTGCAAATCATCGCTGGGGGCTTCGTGATTCTACTTGGCCTGGATATCCTCGGGATCGGTCCATTCCGTATGAGTTTTTCATTTCTTCCCATTAAAACACTGAGTGCCAAATTCTTTGAGGCAACAAAAAAGGGGCCGGTGAGTGGGGCACTGATTGCTGGGATCGTTAATGGATTCATGCCCTGCGCCCTTACCCTGGCTGTCGCCGTTAAGGCTACCACATCAGGTGGCCCGATAGAGGGGGGAGGGCTGATGTTCGCCTTTGGTCTTGGCACTCTCCCGTCAATGCTGTTTGTCAGCGCCTTATTCGGTAAACTGGGAGCGAAGTTTCGCGGCCAACTGCTTAAGGTCGCGGCATTGTTCGTCATCGGTCTGGGTATCAGCACTCTATTCCAGGGGCTGGCCTATTTCAATGCAATAAAAGGGTTGGCGAATTGGTAAATGAATGTCTACGATCATTACCATCTGGCCCAGATTTAGAAAATGAGGAAATCCATAATAATGGGACAGAGAAAACAGCTTCTCCAAGCAGGTCGTACGGCGGCTAAGGCAGGCATGGCGGCTTCCATGGGGACTTTGGTCTATACCGGTTTCAAGCGAGGTCGCTCAGCCATGCATGTGCACACCTGGGCGGGTATGGCACTACTCGGTTTTACCCTTTGGCATATCTATCTCTACCAACCGAAGCGGCGTTCGGCTGCAAAGCGTCATGATAAGGTTAAACAGGCAGCCAGATTGCGGAATAAAGTGGAGTAACTTCTCTTCGAACTCAAGTTTTGGCGTTCAAAACTGACCAAACATGTCGAGTTTATAGGTAAGAGATTTTCCGCCTGACAGAGCAAAACCGAATTTATGCCTTTGTTCAGATGGTTCCATAGGCTGTTTGGTAACAGACATAGTCATTCACCACCTGTTGCATGGCAGCTTCCTGATACGTCTGAAGCCCGCGAAGCGCCATGTGCTTGGAGCCATGCCCCACCTCGTGAGCACCATCCAGAAACCGGAAGTCGAGTCGCACCATGCCCTTCTTGCCTTGTACGTCCAGGGTTGCACCTTGGTATTCAATGCTCGGTTCACGAATCTCGAGACGATCCAAGCGGATTAGCATGCTTTGATACATGATCACAGGACGGCCCGGGTTGATCATCACACCTCGTTGCGCCATCAGGGGTACCAGCAAATGGGGAAAGGTATGTCCAGAAAAGGTGATATAACGGTACGCCAGATCCTGGATGAGTTGCCTGTCACGGGTGATTGCGCCTTTGCGATGGATACTCAAATATGCTTTACCATCTTCATCGGTAATGGTGAGCTCTTCAGCATCAGACTGGGGAAAGATAAGCGCTTTGTCACTGACCATTCTAGAGAAGGTGAAACACATTGATTCGCTCAGTCCCAGACGATTCAGAGAAACGGCGAACAATAGATCTCCAGGTACACAGAACATCTTCGAGTCTGGGTTGTGTAATGGATTGAAATCTTCGGCAACTTGTTTGGCAAAGCGACTGGCCTGGTCACGAGTAAATGAGATTTGATTACCCTCGGTGATAAAATAGTCGCTCAGTTGCATGTGTAAATGGTTCTCTTCTGGTGATAAAGTTTCGAGATCATACCAGCCGCTCCATTCTAATAACAGGTATCTGATTTTGTCGTAGGATGTGGTGAGGTACGAAGCGCATCATGATTTTCGATCATGTGCCAATATTTGAGTGAGGTATTCCATAGTGTTTTTAAACCGATAGGCCACTCTTTTTGAAGTCGCGATAAAATTCGTGATTGCGTA
>JARRQF010000187.1:0-7706 GCA_037382065.1 Candidatus Thiodiazotropha sp.
GTATCTCGACGGTACCGGCATCGATTCTGTCGAAGCGCGAGGTGAAAACACAATTGATTCTGCTGATCACTCCAGTCGCCTTTAACCAGCTGATTCATACTCTTTTTCATACTGCTATATAGGACTTTACCTTCGAAAATCTACCTAACATCGGATAATCCCCTATTATCCTGCGTCTTAATAGCACTTTTTCTATTAACTTGACATGGTTTATATATATGTATATACATAATACGTAATACAGTACGTTATACGTTGAGGTAAGTTATGGCACGAGGCGGTATTAGTAAGGGCGCAGTGGCAACAGCGCGAGATAGCTTGATTGCGAAAGGTATTCGGCCTTCCATTGATGCGGTACGTATCGAACTGGGTAATACCGGCTCGAAAACAACTATCTCCCGATATCTGAAAGAGTTATCAGAAGAGGAAGGTAGTCGTCTTGATGATGAAGAACTGCTTAGTGCGAATCTGAAGGAAATTATCGTCCGTCTCGCGCAAACATTGCGTACGGAGGCCTCTGAAATTGTTGAAGCTGCTGAAACGCGCCACAAGGAAGCAACTCAGCTGGCTGAAGAGAAGCTATCTGATTTACAGCAGACGTTTGAAAAGTCCCAGGCAAGTCTGGCGCAACGTGAATCCGAACTAACAAAGGAACAGCAAGCCCACTCAGATACACAGGCCTGTCTGACCGAATTGAAGGCGCAAGTCAGGGAAAGCGCCAAAGTCATTCATGAGCTGGAGATTCGGATCCAAGAAAAGGATCAATATATCCAGTCGATTGAAAGCAAACACCAACATGCCAGGGAGAGCCTCGAGCACTTTCGCCAGTCGGCCAAAGAACAACGCGAGCAAGAGTCACGTCGTCACGAACAGCAAATTCAACAGTTACAGGCCGATGCGCGACAGCAGGCGCAGACATTGGTTGTAAAACAGAATGAATTGACTCAGCTCAATAAAAACAATGCCCGGTTGTCATCGGAATTAAAGGAGAGTCAGAGAAAATCAACAGATCTTCAAAATGAGCTGCAGGCAGCGGCTGCATCCCTTCTACAGGCAAGAGAGGAGATGGCCAACCTAACTGGTCGGCTCACTCAGACGGAGTCCACCAACCAGCAGTTGCAGCTCCAGATAGATAACTGCCAAGCAGAGTGCACCAAGATTTCCAGTAAACTAGCGGAAGTAGAAACCGATCGCCGGCATGACCAAGAACTAGTTATCGAACTGAAGGCGCGCTGCACTACCCTAGAGACAGCAAATGAAAACAAGGATAAAGAGATCCTGCAGCTCACCACACAATTAGCTCTACAAAGCAAAAAGAAGGAGCAGTGACCCACAGTGGGTTTAACCTAAAAAGATCAGTTGGACAGCGTGAAGGGTGCGCTTGTGGTGGTGCATCCATGCACGGCGCGCAACGACGCGGAATAGCTCGCTATTCCAAGGAGTTGCAACGCCGCCATGTGCCGCCACAAGCGTGCCATTCACGGTGTAGCGTGATTCACCCAGTAGGTGACCAAAACCATCGAAGCTATTTTCTTCAAAATCAGAAACCAGTTATTAGAAGGGAGCGGTCAACTGATTTTTTTAGGTTTAAAATTATATCTCCTCTAATGAAGCGGGTTGAATGGCATCGGGTTGCTGATCGAGGCTAGGCAAACTGGTATTGATCATGCGGTAACAGCTTGGTTAATCAGATAATGGGGGCGTCTGGGTAGGGTTCAGAGATTGGGCCATCTGGCGTTAACTCATCAGTAAAACTCTCAACACTCTCCTCTGCTGCCCTTATTCCTTGAACCCGCGCAATGTGAAAGAGCGCGTCACCTTCATTGGTCAGTGGTAGATTTGTTCGACCAATGACAATCCCTGTATAAGGTGTGGTGACTTCAAACTCTTGATCACCAAATGGTGATGCAATAACCCCAAGTAGCTGGTCGCGTTTAACACGACTTCCCAAGGCTACCAGTGCACGAAATATCCCGCTTTCTGGTGCACGAACCCAAGACGTACTGCTCGCTACGATTGGTTCACGAGATGTCTTGGCTATTCGTCGCTTTGCAGGAAGCATTTTGAGAGAACGCATGATATTGATAATCCCTTTTACTCCGGCACGAATCGAAACTTCATCGAACCGCAAGGCTTCTCCTGCCTCATAGAGTAGCATTGGGATGCCCTTCTCTGCAGCAGCCTCTCGTAGCGACCCATCTCGGAGTTGGGCATTGATAAGTAGCGGTACACCAAAGGCATAAGCTAATAGACTCGTCGCTTCGTCTTCCATGTTTGCTCGAATCTGGGGGAGATTGCTTCTATGTAAGGCACCAGTATGTAAGTCGATGCCATGAGTCGTATTGGCAACGATCTCCTGCATAAATATATTGGCGAGCCGGCTTGCGAGTGATCCTCTCTCATGTCCTGGAAAATTACGATTGAGGTCACGTCGGTCAGGAAGGTAACGGGAGTGTTGTATCACCCCATAGACGTTGACGATCGGGATAGTAATCAGTGTGCCCCGAAGTCGCGAAAGGATCTGTTGGAGCAATAGACGACGGATAATCTCAACGCCATTTAATTCATCACCATGGATAGCGGCGCTGACAAAAAGTCTTGGGCCATCTTTCTTTCCACGCCAAACCTGAATTGGCATAGTAAGAGGGGTATGGGTATGCAATTGAGCAATCGGTAGTTCCAGGTTTACTCGGGACCCAAGTGGTATTTCACTCCCTCCTATTATTAGTTCGGACATTCCTTAACCTTTTCCTCTGGTGCGCGTGCGATGAGGCTGTGCTTTCTTTTCCAGGAACTCAATAATTAGACCAGCAACATCCTTACCGGTAGCTGCCTCTATTCCCTCAAGACCAGGAGAGGAGTTGACCTCCATGATCAGGGGGCCTCGCTCAGAGCGAAGAACATCAACACCTGCCACATTAAGCCCCATGATCTTTGCCGCTTGCACAGCAGTTGCTCTCTCCTTTGGGGTGATTTTAATCAGTTCTGCTGAACCGCCGCGATGCAAATTAGAACGGAACTCTCCTTCAGGCGCCTGTCTTTTCATCGCGGCAACGACCTTGCCGTCCACGACAAAACAACGGATGTCTGCGCCCCCAGCTTCTTTAATGTACTCCTGTATCAGGATATTTGCTTTTAGTCCCATAAAGGCTTCGATGACACTTTCTGCTGCCTTCTTGGTTTCAGCCAACACAACACCAATGCCCTGGGTTCCTTCAAGCAGTTTAATCACCAAAGGGGCACCACCCACCATCTTTATCAGGTCTTGGATATCGTCTGGTGAGTGAGCATATCCAGTAATTGGTAATCCCACTCCATCGCGTGAGAGAAGCTGTAGGGAGCGAAGCTTGTCGCGAGCTCGACTGATCGCGACAGATTCATTGGCGGGGAAGACACCCATCATTTCAAACTGGCGCAGTACCGCAGTGCCGTAGAAGGTAATGGAGGCACCAATTCTCGGGATTACAGCATCAAAATCGGCGAGTACCTCTCCTTGATAGTGAACCTCAGGTTTTTTTGATGTGGTATTCATATAACAACGAAGGGTATTTATAATGCGTACCTCATGGCCCCGCTGTTCACCGGCCTCAACTAGGCGATGCGTGGAATAGAGTTTAGGATTTCGTGATAGTATGGCTATCTTCATCAGATTCTATGCGAGAAACCCCGTTCTTTAGATCGGGGAGGGATAGCGTCCGCCATCAGGCGGCCTGTCTCGCTGTCTCCTTTTTATTCAATGCTATCGCTGGTTGTGAGAAATAAGCATAGCCGTCACTACGGGTTGTACGACTCCCCGGATTAAGTTTGAGTCGTAGCGGCTGAGTTTCACCACCTACCCGATCCCTAAGCCAGATCGTAAACGGATAGCGACGAACGATGGCTGCTTGACCACATTCAAGCAACAACCGTGCGCGTTTCTCCAAACACGGCATCAGTGGATTCTTCTGTTTGTTCAAAACAAAAACGGCCATAAACCCTCCTTGTTAAAAGATGCCCTTACGGGCCTTGTCATGGGGGCATTCGCCCCGCTCCCCTCGCGGATCTCTGCAACCGGCTCCTGCTTGCGCAGCGGATAAACCTTCGGTTTTAACAAGCTCCGTCCTTTAGGGTGGGATAGTTGACTTTTTTACTCTTTAGGAATGACGCACCAGGGTCGACGCAGAAGTGCCCCTGCATAGCCGTGCGACCAAGTAACATGCGAAACTTCATGCTATCCCTGTTGGTCAGTGTCATATCTATCGGCCATTGGTAGTTTCCCAAAGTGGCGAGCGTACGAATTACATAGCGGGTCTCCTTATGGCCGCCTGAGTCTGTGACCTTTCTTCTATCAATAATCGGAGCGCTGCACCAGCGTTCAAATTCAGTATTCTTTTGTAATGGATGCATTCCAAACCGCACCATTGATACGCCATGGTCACGATAGCTTTCCACCGCAAACGCATGTAGCGCCGAAGTTCGTGCTCCTGTATCGATCTTAGCTTTAATGTGTTCTATTCCAAGTTCTGGAAGACTAAGCCATTCTCGCCAGCCGATTAACTTTAACGATTTACTCATCTGGTTTCCATAAAAAATGCAAGGATAGAGTTAAAGGGATGATTCCTAAAAAATTCCCTAAGGGTGTACATCTCCCACTCTCCAACTGATCTTTTTAGGTTCAAAGCAGAAAAATTGATGCTAAGCCAAGAAAGCTAAGAAATCCAATGATATCAGTGACGGTTGTTAAGATCACAGCACCCGATAATGCCGGATCAATACTCAATTTTTGAAGCACTAAGGGGATCATAACGCCCATCAAGGCGGCAGCAAGCAGATTGAGTACCATGGCGACGCCAAGGATGCTGGCAATGCCTATACTACCAAACCAAAGAAAAGCAACCACTGCAACGATCACCGCCCAAATCAGACCATTGAGTGTGCCAACCAGCAACTCTTTGGCTATTAACCAGCGGACATTCGACTTTGCAATTTGATCCAGCGCCAAACCACGGATAGTAAGGGTTAAGGTTTGACTGCCTGCAATACCTCCCATGCTTGCGACAACTGGCATTAACACGGCCAAGGCAACGATCTTATCTAGTGCCTCTTCAAAACGGCCAATTACCCAGGCTGCCAGGAAGACTGTGATCAGATTGATGCCCAACCAAATCCCTCGTCTTTGAGCGCTAGGTACCACAGGAGAAAACAGGTCCTCCTCCTTATCCAGGCCAGCACTTTTCAGTATGGCATGATCTGCTTTCTCTAGGATGACATCGACAACATCATCAACGGTAATGCGTCCAAGTAGATGATCCTGCTCATCCAGCACGGCAACAGAGATCAAATCGCGCCGTTCAAATAGAGCGGCCACTTCCCGCTCTTGCATACCCGCCGGGACTGACACGGCCTCTACCAGCATGACACTCTCCACAAGACTGGTCGGGTCACCGGTAACAATAGCTTCCATAGGCAATTTCCCCAGATACAGGCCCTCTTCACTGATGACCATCAGAGAGTCTGTATGAGGAGGTAGCGTTTGGTGGCGGCGTAACCAGCGAAGCACAACCGCTAGCGACACATCCTTACGCACACTGGCTACATCAGTGCTCATCAGGCGGCCAGCCGTGCCTTCATCATAACTCAGGACGGCTTCCAGGCGCTGCCGATAGTCATGATCTAGAGCGATCATGAGTTTCTCTGTTAAATCTTCAGGTAATTCGATGAGGACTTCAGCCAGATCCTCCACATCCATGGATTCGGCTGCTGCCACCAACTCGGTATGGTCCATCTCATCGATAATGGTGGCACGTGCTTCGTCGTGCATGTAGGCGAGAATGTCACCCTCCAGATCAGAAGGGACCGTCTCCCAAAGTGTTCTGCGTTCATCAGGAGGGAGTGACTCAAGCAGATCAGCAACTTCCGCCGGGTGAGCTTCAACCAATGCTTCGTGTAACTCTTCTGTGCGCCCAGCTTCCAGGTCAGCGAGTGCCCATTCAAGAATATCGCGACAGGATTGATCGCTTGCGGTTTCCGTCATTTGTGTCATACCTATAAGAAGCTAGACCCAGTAGCCAAGGGTGACTGGGTTGCTGGATAATGGTCGGCCATTACTCAACATATAATCTGTTGCATTCGGCGTCGGATTGGTTTAACTGTGGATCTCATCAGTAATCATTTTCGAGCATAGTTCATCTGCGGGTTTGTACACGACGAAGGCGCTACAATCAATCAATTACTGACATGGCACTCAGTAAGCTTTGCCGGTCGAAATAGGACCTGTTCTTTTAGCATCTCTGTATGAGATGCCGTTTGGGAATAACCATGCTAGCAATCGCGAATAGTAGGTTTTGCTAGATAAAATAAATAATAATAACATAACTTTATATGTGTAATTTAATCTATATTATTAGATATATCATTAAATTCTACTTCATCCAGAAGATTAAGAATTCGATAATCCAAGGTGAAAACCCTAGTTGTCATAAAGCTGTAACATAAGAGGGCTATGGTTGTAACAATTAACATGTCCAAACCAGAGATTGGCATCTATTCTTAAAGTGGTATACGCCCGTAAAAAATAACGGACAAGAGGCTATCTGGATAGCCCGCCATTCAATGGCACAGACCATTAAAAACCACCTGAGGGGAATCATGAACAATAAATTATCCACTGCCTTACCACTGGCAGCAGCCACGCTACTACTCACGATTTCTGTTAATGCCGCAGGTCGTTCTGTTATTCAAAATAAGGGCTCAGATACTCTAGTCAATGTCGCTCAAGCCTGGGCTGAGGAGTATCGGAGTGTCGATTCAAATGTGGCAGTTGCTGTTTCCGGTGGTGGTTCGGGTACGGGTATTGCCGCGATGATCAATGGCACGGTCGATCTTGCCAACGCCAGCAGAAAGATGAAGTCGAAAGAGATTAAACTGGCGAAAAGTAAAGGCCAAAACCCTGTGGAGCATGTGGTTGGCTATGATGCCCTTGCTGTTTTTCTACACCAGGATAATCCAATCAATGAACTCAACTATGCGCAATTGAGTTCTATTTTCGAACGGGGTGGTAAAGCGACCAAATGGTCAGATCTTGGAATTAAAGTTCCTGGCTGCAATAGTGATGAGATTGTCGTTGTCAGCCGCCAAAACAATTCGGGCACCTATGCTTACTTCAAAAAAACTGTGCTTGGTAAGAAAGGCAAGTTTCGCCAGGGAACCCTTGATATGCACGGCTCAAAGGATGTGGTCGATCTGGTTGAGAAGACGCCCTGTGCCATCGGCTATAGTGGTTTAGCTTATACAACCGAGCATGTCAAAATGGTTTGTGTCGCACAAAAAGATGGCGACAGCTGTGTCAAGCCCAGTGTGGCAACAGCCAGTAATCGTTCATATCCAATTGCTCGTCCCCTGTTTATGTACACAAATGGTGAGCCCCAAGGTGAGATTAAAAAATATCTCGATTGGGTCAAAAGCGATGTCGGCCAATGCATCCTACTTAATAAAGGGTATGCTCCGGTCCATGACGTACGCTGTAACTAGTGTGGTGCTTCATACAAATTGACGATGATAGAAGCCTGCTCAGGCCAGGAGACAAGGCGCAATGCGCAGGGAATGGCGTCTCCCTTTCCAAGGCACGCAACAACGCGGATGACCGCTTAGCGTCTCGCCCGAAGGGAAGCCTGCTCAGGCCAGGATACTGCGTTGCAATGCTTGAAAAGGGCGAGCCATTCCCTGCG
>JARRQF010000188.1:0-7620 GCA_037382065.1 Candidatus Thiodiazotropha sp.
AGCACCCTGGTTGTCACGGATATATACCGTGAAGCTATCCGTGACATTATTGCTTGGCATAAGCGCCTGGGTGTCGGTATCGCTGTCATTGAGCTGATAGCTAACCAGGCCGGTGGCTATCGTCAGGGTGGCGGTGCCGTAGGTCCCGGTGCGGGTGTAGGTGACGCCGCCATTGGCGGTGCTCCAGCCATTGCTTGTCAGCGCAGCGGCGTCGAAAGAGGGGGTACCGTCGACGTCGCTCATGGAGACCGTCAATGAGCTGGTGTCCACTCCCGGTGTGGCGTTCGCACCACCACCCGCCTCGACCAGGCCATTGCTGGTGGCGCCTGCCGTTGCTACCGGCGCGTCGTTGACCGAGTTGATAGAGGTGCTCAGGGTTACGGATGCGGCGGAGACCGGATCACCGGCGCCATCCGTGGTGGTGTCATAGGTCTGGCGCGTGTCTCCGTTGGTAAAGGGATTGCTGTTGGTGCTGTCCACAGCGTATACATCCAGGGTACCTGGGGTGCCGTTGTAGTCAGCGCTTGGTACGAACCGTATCAGTGACGAACTCGACAGCATTAAGCCGCTGTCGTTGCTGACCGTACCTACGGCGTACCAGGTACTGCCCGCATCGGTGCTGTATTGCCAGGCACCTTGCCCGGCGGTGCTTGCATCGTCGGTGATGACGATACCGCTCAGGGTATCCGCTGGGGTATAGGCTTCGTCAGGATCGACAAACAGGGTGTTGAACAGCGTGCCGACACTGCTGCCCGCAGGCGATGTTGTGTCCTCATTCACCGCGCCCAGGGTTGCGCCACCAGAGAAGGTCGGCGAGTTGTTGGCCTGTACTATGTTGAGGGCCATGGTGTCCGAACCGCTCTCGCCATTGGCGTTGGTGGCGGTAAGGGTAAGGGTGCGTGCCGGGGGCGAGTCGGTGGCGGTGTTCTGATAAGTAACCTGGCGAGCGATGGTGGAAGCTACACTGTCATTGGCGGTAACAGCGGAGATCAGGCGTACGTTATCGATGTAGAGCGAGGCGCCGACAGCCTTGCCACCGGTCTGATCGTAGGTGCCACCGATGAATTCGAAGGCGTAGCTACCGGCGCTGGTAATGGTGGCGCTGGTAGTGGTCCAGGTGCGGGTCGATCCACGCTCGGAGAACAGCGGTGTGCGCGAATCGTCTCCGCCGCCGTAGACCCCATCGCCGCCAAGATCGACGAGATAGCCAAACACATCGTAGGAGTCCGAACCATTCTGTGCAGACCAATCCAGGGTCAGTTGGTCGCCCACCTGGACTTCAAAGGGGGCGCTGACCGCATAGGGTCCGAACCAGGAACCGTAGCCGGATACATCATAGCCGCCGTCAGATACCGCAGTATGGTTGTTGAAAGTGATGCTGCCGCTGCTGGTCAGGTTGAGCGCCCAACTGCCGGTGCTGACGTTGCTGCTCTGGTTCACCCCGTTATAACTACCGCTGAAAGCGCTCGCGACATAAACGGTGGCGGTTCCCGTGGTAGCGCCATCGTTGTAGTAGTAGTTGGTGGTAACACCGTCCAGATTGACCTGGTTATAGGCGGAGTTATAGATGGTCCAGCCGGTCAGGTCGCCGGTCTCGAAACCCGAATTGGTCAACGGCGTGGCGAAGTGGATGACCAGATCCTGGCCATTGGTGCCGTTCTCGGTTTCGTCAATGGAGCCGATACGGTCCCGGCCGCTGCCATTGCCCAGATAGACATCGGCGTCGACCACCGAGATGGCGCCGCTGGCGTTCACATCAACCGCGCTGGTTAGAGTGAACTGGTCGCCGGAGTTGGAAGAGGCGAGTGAAAAACGGATACTGCCTTCGGTGTAGTTGATGCCGCCGGTGAAGGTGATGTTATTATCGATGATCACTGCTGGGTCGCCCTCGGTCACGGTGAGCGAAGCGTCCAGATTACTCACCACAGGGGCAAGTACGGCGGCGTAATCGGTGGCGCTAATCGCCTCGGTTTCGATGCTGCCGGAAGTGACTTCAAGATCCCAGTTGCCGTCCAGATCCACCGCGCCGGTGATGTCGTCGGAGGCGGCGACATCCGCACCGCTGAGTTCGGCGATGCGGTTCACGAAAGCGCGGCCGTCGTCGTTCGCGCCCACGAAACAGCCATACAGCAGAATATCTCCATCCTCGCTCAGGCTCTCGCCAAGGGTTTGCAATTGTCCGGAGTTATCCTCAAGGTTATCCAGCGACAGGGTAGTACTGCCCAGGGTTAGTTCTGCGACATCGCCATGGGAGTAGATATGTAGGGCATCGATACCAGTCTGATCATGCAGCATCGAGACCATGGCCTCCAGTCCGTCCACCCCAGAATCGATGAGATGGACCTCGACGCCGTCATCCAGACTGTCTATGAGCGTTTGATAGTCTTCGATTTGAGTATCGACAAAAGCGACTTCCCGAACCTCGCTCTCACTCTGGTTTGGGGTCGCGACAGGCGCTAGAGATTCAACGACATTATCGCTGCTTCCGCCATTGCTATCTGGTTGATCCTGAACATCCACGTCAGTCAGCGCGTCTACAGCGGTTGCGACGGCGGCGCCGTCAAGTAGAATGCGCGATTCAAAAGCGGTGATGAGTGGTTTACGCCGATACAGAAGTTCACCGGATCTATTATTGCGTTTCATTTTCATTGCGCTATTCCTCTTTCACCGGAATTCTCAGCGGTGGTATGTGAATCAATCCCGTTGGATGCAAAGTCGGCAGTGGCGCTCATGCCGGGTATCAGCGAATCGCTCTGTTTCACCTTTACCCGCACCAGAAGGGTCTGGCTGACGGTGTCGATGACGGGGCTTAAAGCTGTAACGGTAGCTGGAATGTGGGTGTCTGTATCGTCAAGGTGCAGGACCAGGGACTGACCAGAGTTCAGCCAGGCTAACCAGGATGCTGGTACCACGATTTCAGCTTCCAGGTGCGCATCACGGACGATTTCGATTAACTCCTGCTGCTGACGAACATTCTCAAAACGATTGACCAGTACGGTGACCACCCGTCCGTCATAGGGCGCACGGATTTCGCACCGTTCGGTATTGAGGCGGGCGATGTGCAGTTCCGCCTCAGTTTGAGCCCGTTTCGCCTGCGCCAGCGCCACATCGAGTGCGCCTATGGAGCCTAAGCTATCCAATTGGCGGGCATTTTCAAGCTTGAGTTTGGCCGCTTTGTGTTCCGCTTCCACCTTCTCTGCCTGGGCTTGGTAAAGCGCGCAGTCCAGGCCCACCAACAGACTGCCTTTTTGAAACTGCTCACCGGCGTGTAATGGAAGTTTGTTTACTTGGGCCGCTAGTTCGCTGGAAAGAACCGCTCTATCCTGGGCTTTAAGCACCGCACGGGCTAGCAGTGACTCCTCTTCGCACCACGCCTGGGGGGTGAATAAAGCAGAAAGTAAGAGCAGATGTTTGGAGCGCAGTTGCATCAATCGACCTCTTACGCACCTTCCTTTTCGAGTGATTCATCGGTTCTTGATGGTGGGGTGGCTCTGTTTTCCTCAATCTCACCGCGCTGCCAGCGGGCAAAGCGCTCGCTGATCTTGGAGGAGAGATCTTTCAGGCTGGTTTGGGTGTAGTTTTCAGGTACCAGATCCATTCCCATGGTAACGAACACTTTGCCATAGCTGTTCTGCAGGTCCGCATAGGCCACATCGCGACGCAATTCCGCCAGTACAGTATTGAGCGATTCGCGGATCAGATCGAGTTCCGAGGAGCGCTTGTTCTGGGTGGCATCCTTGCTCTGCTGGTAGATACGCGAGGCGACATCAAGGTATTGATCCGCCAGCTTATAGCTGTTGCGCGCCTGCTCAAAGCGAACCTTGGCGAGATGCACCTGGGTAAGTACCGCCATAGATGTGGCCAGGCGCTGCTCGTCAGCCAGGGCTTTGCGCGTTTTGGCCAACCTCTGTTCCGCTGGGACTTTAAAAACATCGAATAGATTCCAGCTGATCTGCGCACCCAGTGCATTCCAGTTTTGATCACGCAAATAATCATTGCTGTCGTGATAAATGCCAGCATTCAGATTAATTCCAGGGAATATTTTTAGGATTGCGGCGCGAGTTTCAGCGGCGGATATGCGTTTCTGATAATAGGTCTCCACTAATTCAGGGCGATTCGTCAGCGCTTTCTTCTCCATGGAGGCCAGATCA
This sequence comes from Candidatus Thiodiazotropha sp., assembly GCA_037382065.1. Lineage (GTDB taxonomy): Bacteria > Pseudomonadota > Gammaproteobacteria > Chromatiales > Chromatiaceae > Thiodiazotropha. The sequence goes on from JARRQF010000188.1 coordinate 4,152, forward strand.
AGATCGAGGGTTGGCTCTTTGAAATCCGGATTGGATACGTCGCCCAGTTTGAATACGGTCCCCGGTTTCAATCCCATCAATCCGGCCAGTTCGATCTTTGCGTTGACCAGATCCTGGCGCAACGACTGCAATGAGCGCTGGATATCCAGCAGTTCCCGCTGGTAATAAAGTGCCTCGATAGGGGATCGCAGGCGTTTGGTTTCCACTTCCCGCGAATTGGCCAGAGCGGTATTGGCTTTTTCGCTCAAAAGGCCAATCTGCTTCAACAGCCGCTCGGCTGAGACGGCTCGCCAGTAGGCGGCCCGGACCTCCTGGGTGATGTTATGCACAACCTTGCGTTCGCGTTCCTTGGCGATCAGATAGCGATCCGCATGCTGATTGGCGCGAACGTAGGAGAGACCGAAGTCCAACAGGTTCCAGGAAAACACCGCATCATAAGTTGTGCGCTCTTTGTCCTGGGAAACGGAATAATTTGGGTTGTCACCCAACGAATCTGGTTCGTCGTCGCTAAAGGTCACGCTGGCCGTTGCGGCGTAGTTATTGCGACTAGTGTAACCGGCTGAGGTGGTCAGGCTTGGCAGCATCTCGTGTTGGACCAGATCGACCTGCCCCTGCGCCAAAGCAGTCTCCAGTGCCTTCAGTTTTTTATCACGATTATTCTTCAAGGCGCGAGCAATAGCTTCATCCAGTCCGATAGGGCCATCAATACGATCTTGCTGTTTGGCCAGCAAGGTAGCATCGGCTTGTGCTGTGGTAATAATATTATTTTTATCCATCGCAATTGGAGCTACAGTGCATCCGCTAATCAACGCCGTTATCGAGGTGGCAAGTAGTGCTTGTTTGAAAGGGTACATGAAGTTTATTTCTCCTAAAAATCATTTTACTTATATGGTGATTTTTGCTTGTACGAACATGTAGCTAAAGTTTTATATTTTTTACAGAAGTAGACTGGTAGGTAAGGGTATGTTTTTAGGGTTTTCCAAGATTCATGCAAATCACTATTAAAATAGATAGCTCCAACCACAGACCTTATTCATTCTTATAGAAGCGTAAAAGCCTATATAAGATGGCACAATCATTTACTACCCAACCAGCTTGAAGCTTAATTGGATTACTATAAGCGACCAAAAATATTGATACTTTAGAGAAGCTTTTTTCTCTTATTTAATATGATTATAGATAAAAAAGTTATAGCAGATTTGCAGCAAATGACAAATAAATAAGAATTTTAAAGCATCACGCATAAACGAAAATTGCTAGGTGTTTAAGGTAGTTTACGGATTGCTTGTTATCAATTTTTATCTCTAATAACCATGTTTAAAAAATAAACTTGTCCAGAACAATGAGCTTCGTAAAAATTACTAAAATTAACTGAACACAATTTAAACCAGCTAAACAGTCGTTAAATATTTTTAATGAACAGAAGATAATGGAGAGATATGCCTACATAATCGTGCCATTCACGTTGTAGCGAGATTTGCCTAACAAATGAAAACGACGCCCTTGCGAGTAACACCAGAACTATTCAAAACATTACGCTATCTGAAGTGCATGCCTGTAATACCTGCGGAGAGGGCCTTACTGCACCTCCCTGTTTGCATCATGAAAGACGGATAAAAATAAATATCATTGGGATATGGATTATTTGTTGCACTCGCTGAATCTAAAGCATCAATCGTAGTGTAATTGCCCTGGGTTATTCGGATGGATGGAAATAGAACCTATAATGCTGAAATATATTTCAACAGGAGTCAGGATCTGTAATCTATTCCAAACTCATCTTTTAATACATCCACGTATGAATCATCGGGAACCTCCCAAGTTTTAACCTCTTCAGGGGTAAGGATCTTCAGCTCGTTGTCGATCAGGAATTTCCGGCCCGTAGGATTTTGCAGGATCGCCAGCTTCTTTTTCGTGAAGATCGTATCGGGGGAGGTAGAGTTAAAGTAGTTGGGCAGCATATAGTCGGTCCACTCCTGGGGGATAAAGTCAAAACTGTAGAGATCCGTCCACTCCCTTTCTAGCTTGATCTGCAACAGATACTCCCGCTCGTTCATACGCAGGACACGGAAACGGTCGGGCCCCTGCTCCGACTCGACGGGAAGACGGGCGATATTGACCGGCTCTCTCAGGCCATAGCCACCGAACCCGAGGTCGCAGAGGTAAAACACCGAACCGAGATCGACTCGTAGCACCATATGGGTCTTGGGACGGCGCTCGGTATAGTTGTAGCGGGGACGGGCAGCGTGCATGGTATAAGGGATCCCGATCGCTTCCAGGGCCATACAGAAAAGCCCATTTAGCTCGTAGCAGTAACCGCCCCGGTGACGTGTGACGATCTTTTCAACGATCTCTTCGGGAACCAGGGAGACGATCTTCCCGTGCCAGACGTCGCCGTTCTCAAAAGGAACAGTGTAGAGCTGGCAGCGCATCAGCTTTTTCAGCGTCTCCAAGTCGGCTTTGAGTTCCCCCTCAAAACCGATACGTTTCAGGTAGGTGTTCAGATTAAAATTAGCAGCTTTCACACATCTCTCCCTAGCTATTTATCATCCGAAGTATACCACCCCTCCAGGGTTTTCATTCCCCTTCGTAGCAATAGTTGCCATCCTTCCCATCTAAATCCTGGAGCAGGCTCCAGTTGATGGGTTTGAGCCAGGTGACGTGTCGTTCATACACTCAAAGAATACATGGCCGTCCTGCTGCCTATTGGAGCGAGTTAGGCACAGAGTGGCTAAAAAACACAGCATCAGATGGAAAACTCAGAAGGGTGGAGCCAATTGAGATTGAGCAGAAGGGTAATTGTACATGAAGGTATTAAAACAGTTGGACTGCTAGGTACGGCGTTTACAATGGAGCAAGATTTTTATAAAGGAAGACTAACGGATAATTATGCCATTAAGGTGTTAGTGCCAAATCAGCAGGACCGGGTCATAGTACACTAGGTTATCTATGAAAAACTCTGTTTGAGGAAAACAGAAGCAACCTTATCTTGGTTAATAGTGGGTCATGGAGAGATGAGGTAAGCCAATATGCCTAAAGTTGAAGTTAAAACAGAACCACACCCTATGACTTTTGCGACACCCTCCGGGAAGGAGAGGGGACGTTCTTTTTTAGCTTGTCTATTGCCTGGAACCATTTCCCTCTCATATGAATGATTAAAAAATTCTTATTGCGTTAATGAATTCTCCTAATAAGCTAAGATAAATCGCCTCTTCAGTCGAGTTCGTGGATTACCAATAAGTTATATCAATCCATTCAATTCAGATCGTCCCCTCTCCCTCCGGGAGAGGGACAGGGTGAGGGGATACCAAAAGCACACGGCGCATTTATTCCAAAGTAGCTAAAATTTTATGTAGGATTTCGTAATTCCAAAACCTCATCACCCAATATCCTATTCCACTTAATAACTCATAAAGTACTCTATCAAAGCTTTAATAAGTATGCGCATACCAAGAGACAAGAGACTCTA
>JARRQF010000189.1:0-10562 GCA_037382065.1 Candidatus Thiodiazotropha sp.
TGATGCGGTTCGCACCGCTCACCGCATCCTACGCAATCACGAATTTTATCGCGACTTCAAAAAGAGTGACCTATTGGTTTAAAAACGCCATGGAATATCTCACTCAAATATTGGCACATGATCGAAAATCATGATGCGGTTCGAACCCCGCATCCCCTCTCCCCTTGTGGAGAGGGCCAGGGTGAGAGGGATATAAAATAGCGTAAGCGCAGCTTACATCACTATCATGAAATGTGTCATGCGAATGCTTGGCGCTTTCTGAGATTGAGTGGGTTTCTTGATGAGTCCCATAAGATCAACTTAGTGCAATTGCCCTGATTATAACCCCTGAGTTTTTTATCAAATGTGTAACTCATGGACAGACCTCAGTAAGCTTGATTTTTATTATTCCCCTACCCAAATTACTAATACCAATATTAATATTTTTTATATCTATTAATGTAAATATCGCTTGGAGTTTCTATTATTTAGCGTAACTTGCTAGTTTCTTCAAAAACACGACTTGTTGTTCAGTCAAGCAATCTGATATTTCCTCAAGTTCAGCATCTAATGCATACTGATCTAAATTATCAAGACATGCCCCCAAAAATTCACACATGCTAGAGAAATCATATACCGTGTCATCTTCACCAGACATCCACGTTCTTAAAAACTCATATAAATCATTGGAGTTTTCTATTTTATAACTCATTAATTTAGATCACAGGTTTATTATCCTAAAAAAATCAATTGACCGCTCCATTCTAATAACAGGTATCTGATTTTGAAGAAAATAGCTTCGATGGTGATGGTCACCTACTGGGTGAATCACGCTACAACGTGAATGGCACGCTATCCAACTGATCTTTTTAGGATTATCTAACACTGGGTGACTCAAAAGCTGGTTAGTTATGCAATCCAATTGCATATAGAATAGTAAAAAGCCTCCCTCAACCAACCACATGCAATTTGCATGCCAATAGATACGTAATACAGTTACTCATTGTTATTTAATGATTTTTACTTAATGAGTAAGCAAAATAAATGGTTAGCAACAAAGCTTACGTGGTTCTTTAGTAGAATATGCGACGGCGTTTTCAGCGTCCACTCTAGGATAATGACATTAGGGGTCGCATCTAGTATGGTTAGCAGATCAAACTTTTCTGGTAGTAGGATCTACAATAAACATAATTAAATCACTGGTTGCAAATTTAATGATTTCCCATTTTTGGTCGTTAAATTGTTATAACTAGGTTTTTTTCTGATCGAAGTTCTGATCTCCTAGGAATGCTATTTTGCCTAGAGTTTTACTAATAGCCCTATCTGCCACAATCCGTCATATCGGAAGCAATTTCCTGATAAAGATGGGATATGAGGTTGAGACCGAGCGCGATTTTAAATCTGCTCTTAAGCGATTTACTCCGGACGCCGAAACCGGTAATACATTTAATGCCGTCGTGCTAGGCTCGCCAGACAGGGACATTCCAGGAGCTGATAAGCTACATCAGATACTCGGAAGGCAACCCTATGCCACTATGCCCTTGCTTTCCCTGGCACACGACCCAGATAAGATGATCATTAACTGGGTAGAACAAAGACCCAATACCGCCTTTCTTCTGTGGGCAGATTACCGCAAATCTGCAGATGCTCTCACCCGACTTATCAATGATGTAAATGCCCTCTCCACCCATCGAACAAACACCACGCCACTGGTCCAGCCAATTCGCGTGCTATTTGTCGATGACTCAAAAACCGTACGCGTTAAGTACCAGCGGTTGCTGAAGGCAAACGGCTATCAAACAGAAACTGCCTCTTCCGTGTCAGAGGGGCTAAAAATGGCGCTCAAGGCGCAATATGACATAGCTATCATCGACTACTTCATGCCAGATGGCACCGGTGACACACTCTGCCGACAACTGCGTGACCATCCAAGCACATCCAACATCACCACCGCAGTTCTTACCGCTACCTATAACGATCAGGCTATCCAACAGGTACTTGAGGCCGGCGCTGTCGAGTGTATGTTTAAAAATGAGAGCGACGAGCTGTTCCTGGCCCGAATTGATGCAATGAGCCGACATATCCGTGCCCACAACTCAATCATAAAAGAGCGAGAACGTCTCAGTGGCATTCTAAAGTCTGTGGGTGAAGGCGTTTACGGCGTAACGCCTGAAGGACTCGTCTCTTTTGTCAATCCAGCATGCCGACGAATTCTTGGTTACGGCCCAGAAGAACGACTGATTGGCCAACCAGCAAAGGAGCTCTTCCACTATGCCGATGCGAATGGCGATCCGATCGACGAAGCACATTGTTTGCTGCAACAGACCTACGAAGATGGCAAACCCATGGATGCTGGTGAAGCTGTGTTCTGGCACAAAGCAGGCGCTCCAATCCCCGTCGAATGTACTGTCTATCCCCTCAACATCGAGGAGAAGCGTGAAGGCTCCGTCGTCGCCTTTCGTGACATATCCGAACGCAAACTATTAGAACAGGAGTTGCGCTGGCAAGCCAGTCATGACGTATTAACCAAGCTTTTCAACCGACGCTATTTCGAAGAGCAGTTAACTCAAGAGGTCGTTCTCATCAAGCACAGCAACTTAACCAGCGCCCTGCTCTATCTTGACCTTGACCGCTTTAAATATATCAATGACACAGCAGGTCATGCTGCAGGCGATCATCTACTTGTGGAAATTTCCCACCAAATGACCCAAAGACTGAGGAAATCTGACCTACTAGCCCGGCTGGGTGGCGATGAATTTGCCATCATCCTGCGCAATATCAGCCATTCAAATGTGCATCTTGTCGCTGAAGACTATCGCGAGATGCTTGATAGTTACATGTTCGTTCACAAGGGGAAACAGTACAAAGTAAATGGCACCATTGGTATTGCTCTAATCGACCAGAACTCCGAATCGGCTAGTGAAATTCTCGCCAATGCGGATATCGCCTGCCATATTGCCAAAGGAGAAGGACGTAACCGCACCCATCTATTTATCCCCGAGAATGACAGCAAAGAGAGCATGGACATGGATTTAGGCTGGCACTCACGTCTACACAATGCGTTGCAAAACGATAGCCTAGTCCTGCAATTCCAGCCCATCATTCCGGTAGATCATATTCCTCCTGCATTAAGAATGGCCGCAAAAGGCCCCATTCACGATAAACTCATCTCACACATTCCGGAAGAACTTCAGATCAATGAAGCACTGCTGCGCTTGAATGATCCAGTGTGGGGAATGGTCTATCCTGGTGCCTTTCTGCCAACGGCAGAACGATTCAACATGATGGATAAGATCGACTACTGGGTAATCGAAGCGGCTCTGAATAAACTTTCCAATCTGCAACAGACCGGCTACAAAGGTATGTTAACCATCAATCTCTCTGGTCAGACAATTGCCAACAACGAACTCATTGAAGACATTGAAGCCTTGGTAGTCAATTCACGAGTTGATGCGCAAAAGGTAATCTTCGAGATAACGGAAACATCAGCCGTCTCTAACCTAATCTCAGCGAATGAATTGATCGCTCGATTGAATGCATTAGGTTGTCGTTTCGCGCTGGATGATTTCGGTAGTGGGTTCTCATCCTTTTCACAGTTAAAAAATCTACCTGTAGAATTCATCAAGATCGACGGCCTTTTTGTCCGGGGTGTGGCTAACGACCCCAGTGACCGAGTAATTGTTCAGTCCATCAATGACATTGCCCACTCTCTAGGCAAAAAGACCGTTGCTGAGTATGTGGAGAACGCCGATATTCTACAGTTTCTTTTTGAATCGGGTGTTGATTATGTACAGGGACATTTTCTATCACCACCGATGGACATCAGTAACATCGGTGTAAAATCTCGCCCAACGTTAACCTTAGTCTCGAGTAAGCCAAAGATAAAATCATGAGCAGGGGGAAGATCCAGGGCAATTGCACTACGTTGATCTTATGGGACTCGTTGAGATACCCACTCAATCTCAGAAAGCGGCTGGAATTCGCATGACACATTTCATGATAGCGATGTAAGCTGCGCTTACGCTATTTTATATCCCCCTCACCCTGGCCCTCTCCCGCAAGGGGAGAGGGGATGCGGAGTTCGAACCCTGGCGTGAACAAACCTTTGGGTGACACACAGTAAGCTGATGTTTATGATGCGGTTCGTACCTCACCACATCCTACGACTTTTGCGAATATTCGCGGCATGCTTTCAGTTTCTCTGCTGGCAAGCTCCATTGGCTATTTGCGGCTTTATCGACTAACAATCAACGCACGAATAAAGCTTGAGGAGCACTTTTCCTGACCTTTACCTTAATGCTGTCCCCCAGTGATCTTGCATCTCCCCTTTTCGGCGCCCATGACTTACACGGCGAGGGTCCTTATCCAGTTCGAATCTTATTTGATCCCGTCTATCAACTATTTTTCTGCGCTGCTCTATGCGCCGTTCGGGCCCGACATATGGCTTTTCATCAAGCATACCTGAAACCTCTTTCCTTATTAATCGGTTTGCTATTTTATCACCAATAGCCACTAAGCAGTCAATTTATCCATTTTCGACTCATAGGCATAACCTGTTTATCAGTGTGAGGCCAGCAGAGCTCCTCTTCAGCCAAACTCTTGTAATAGATCTGTGAATCTTTCTCTACGCGCAAGAACCCCTATCCCCCTATTCTAGTGTGCCACATTCTTTCTTTGTAGCTTCCTGTAAAACAGGGTAAAATCTTTATTTATAGCAACCTACTTTACATCTTGTTCATTTACCTGCTTTCCATCATGGTTAAATTCAATCATCTTAGACAATTTTCCGCTTTCATATAGATACTCAAACACACAGCTAATTGATAACTCTTTATCCAACTCTTCCTCTTTAATTAATAAACCATGGGCATTAATAAAACAATCCTTTACCAAGCTTCCTTCACCTTCAGAATCGAATAAATAGGCACGATATCTAAAAATATTATCTTTCTCTAACCTCTTCTTCTCCCATATTTCCAAATCAATATTAGGATAAATTCTAAAATGGTTTTTTAATACACCCTCAAAAGGCCTATCCCTATCCGGATAGACCACTTTAAATACAGCACCTCGATTAACCATTTCTATTCGGTCGATTCGGTCACTATCTGAAAGTAAATATATTGAATAAATACCGCTTGCAGCGGCCTCCTCTTCAGTGACCGATCTATTATCTATTTTAAATAACTTTTTATGGTTCACGGTAACTATCCCCTATCGGTAAAAAAACACCTCAAAAATCACATAACAGACAGAGGTAAAACAAGGAGATACCGATGTTGGAACTCCCAGGTAGAATAAGGATATTACCACGCAACGTAAATCAAGCATCTCTTCAATATCCCTTCCTGGCGCAAACGAGAAGCTCAGCGGTTATTGGATCTGCCTCACCCCGGCCCTCTCCCGCAAGGGGAAAGGGAGTCTACTTTTCGAGCGCATCGTAAACATCAGCTTACTGTGTGGCATCCAAGAGCTTGTTCACGCCAGGGTTCGAACCCCGCATCCCCTCTCCCCTTGCGGGAGAGGGGATAATCTGAATTGAGTGGGTAGATATGACTTAACAGTAACCCACGAATTCGACTGGAGAGGCGATTTATCTTAACTCATTGGGCGAATTCATTAACCCTACAAAAATTTGTTAATTATTCATATTAACTGTGGATTTCATATTTCATGGTGAACTTCAAACTTGAGTTATTAAATAATCATTTCTGTAGTATTACTTGACTCTCAAGAAAGAAGTAGCTTCCTAATATATTGATCTATTTTAAGTATAGGATTAGTATTGTAGCCACTTATAAATTAGGTTCAAAAACACAATCGGATAAAAGATGAGAACAGAAACAGATACGTTTACAAGCTTTGACGGCAAAGCACTGTTTTACAGAGTATGGGAGCACGATGTTCCATCAAACGGAAAAATATTATTGATTTTGCATCGCGGTCACGAGCACTCTGAACGTCTGCAAAACATTGCGGATCAAAAAGCATTTGAAGGGTATAAAATATTCTCCTACGATAACAGAGGCCACGGCCATACCGAAGAACCTGCCACTTTTGAATTTATGAATCTAGTACGTGATCTAGATGCCTTTGTCGCGTTTGTGCTAAAAAAAGAGCAAAAAGAACAGAAAGACATTTTCATCATAGCCAACTCTGTCGCAGGGGTCGTCGCCTCGACATGGGTACACGATTACGCTCCCGATATCAGGGGGATGGCACTGGTTGCTCCGGCATTCAGGATTAAACTCTATTTTCCATTTGCAAAAGCGCTTTTAAAATCTGTGCTCTATTTTAAACCCAATCTCAATGTTAAATCATATGTCAAATCAACTTTTCTAACGCATGACTTAAATGAGCGAAAACGTTATGACACCGATACGCTCATTACGCCAAATATTCCAGCCAGGCAGCTGACAACACTACTTGACACAGCACAAAGAATTGTTTCTGACGCGTCGTTGATAACGGTGCCAACTTTAATTTTAAGCGCAACACATGATTATGTAGTAGATAGTAAAATAGAGGGTGATTTTTATGCAGAGCTCTCTTCAAAAATCAAAAAATTTGTACAACTTAAAGGTTTTTATCACGGCATTTTGTATGAAGTAAACTATCAGGATGCCATAAATGAGATTGCAGAATTCATTAATCTCTGTTTTGAAACGGATATCCAGGTCAGCATCGAAGAGGTCAAAAAAATAACTCAAAACGAATACGATAAGATAGCCTTTGGTTCACTCTCATGGTTCAAAGAAACGGCGTACTTCTTGCAAAGAACCATGATGAAATATTTTGGAGGTATTAGCAAAGGCATGAGCATCGGTATGAAATACGGATTTGACTCAGGTGTTACGCTCGATCATGTCTATAAAAACACTCCAGAAGGTACAACATGGGTTGGCGAGTTTATCGATAGGAACTATTTACAAAGCATAGGCTGGAAAGGCATTCGACAAAGAAAAGCCCATATGATTGCCGCCCTAGAGGAAAAAATAGCGATTTTGCACGAAGCGGGTAAAACAGTCTCTATTCTAGACATCGCTGGTGGTCCGGCACGCTATCTCATTGAGCTCGCTGCGAAGCATCCCAATATTAACATTAGAGTACGAGACTATCAGGAGCAAAACGTCAATGATGGAAGAGCATTAGCTAAAAACTTGGGATTACAAAATATTATTTACGAGCAGTGCGATGCATTTGATCGGCAAAACTATCAGCATAAAGATCTTACTCCAAATATTATTGTGATCTCAGGAGTTTTTGAACTCTTTGGCGATAATAATCTTATCACGCAGGCTATTGACGGTGTTGCTTCTATTATCAAAGATGATGGCTACCTGATCTACACGGGGCAGCCGTGGCATCCACAATTAGAACTGATTGCCAATGTCCTTGGAAACCATCAAAACGAAAAATGGATTATGCGTCGGCGCAGCCAGTATGAGTTGGATCGCCTTTTTGCCTTGAGTGGATTTAAAAAAGAGCAGATGTACATAGACAATTGGGGAATATTTACAGTTTCCGTTGCAAAAATGGGTCAAAAAAATCGTGAAACATAAGACTTTTGATCCTGCACTGGATGCTCCAACTGTTTTGAAAGAGCGTTTTGTATGGATGCTGTTTATGGGCAATCGTGCCTTATATGTCTTCGGATTTGATGTTTATTATTGCGTTCTTTCTGCCCTACACACGTATTGAACTTAGGGTGCTTGCCGCAAGAGTGCTCTTTATCATTTTGTTTTCAGTGGTAATTTTTATCCTATTCCCGCTTCGCTTTGAGTTTGATAAACCGCATACAGAGAGTTTCTCTTTTTTATTTGGTATGCTACAGGCGGATCTGCCTTATAATCAGCTTCCCTCTCTTCATATTAGTTTTGCGGTAATTTTATGGGCATCAATGAAAAAACATTTAACTCATACATTTATACGCTACTTTGTGGTTATCTGGTTTTGGCTCATAGCGCTCTCAACACTCTTTGTCTATCAGCACCATTTTCTTGATCTTCCCACTGGCGCCATAGTAGGTATCGTGGCGCTGTATCTTATACGAGAAGATAAAAAGACGGCACTACTGAGAAGTTTTATGACGCCCAGAAGCCTCAAAATGGGACTGTACTATCTTCTCGGGGCGGGCATTAGTATGGTTTTCGCATTTATATTTCCTCAATTTTTATTGATTTTTTTATGGCTTTTTATCGCCCTTTTTGGTGTAGGTATTGCCTATGCTTTTGGGATTAATACGTTGCTTGCAAATAGAAATTCCAGAGCTAGCCCGTGGCAGTTAATAGCCTTTTTTCCCTATTTTTTAGGTAACTATCTTTCATGGCAATACTACAAAAGAAAGCTCTTATTAATATCACAAGTAGCCGAAAGTGTTTACTTAGGAAGGATGCCGAGTAAAAATGAGTATAAGATCCTCAAAGAAAAAAATATTGGGTATGTTATAAATCTAGCGATAGAACAGCAGATACAAAAAGCGCCCTTACCCCAAATCCGTCTTGCATTTTTAGATCAGACAATTCATTCACCTGAGGAACTTCACGAAGGTGTCATGCTGATTGAAGCCAATAAAGATCAGGGCGTGTTTATTCATTGTGCACTAGGACTCTCACGCAGTGTACTACTCGTTTCAGCCTGGTTAATGTATCTGGGACACAGCCTACAAGAGGCACGGGGAGTTATACAAAACATTCGTCCCAACCGTATTGAATCTCCCTATATGGATATCACGCTGCAGCTTTACGCGAAGCATCTGACAACTTTAGATTTGAAGTGTAAATAATGCATGACCTAAAAAAGATGCAAACCATTGATATCCACGCCCACCTACTTAGCAGCGAGGTACGTTTTAATCGTATATACGATCGCTTAGCACTTAAAATAGTCGGGAAAAAAATGGGGCTGGATCCTAAAAAGCTTATAGCTGCACCGTATCAAACCTATACCGATACACTGGTACACGGGATTCGTACCTCCAAATACCTTAGCCACAGCGTGCTCTTTGGCGTTGATGCACGTGTTGATGCGAAAGGAGACGTGCTACACAAAGATCTAACCGTCTGCGCTACCAATGAGAACGTGCTCAAACTCTATCAAGAGAACCCCGATGTTATTGTGCCGTTTTTCTCCATCAACCCTATGCGACCTGATGCACTCGATGAGATTGATCGATACTCTGAATTGGGTTTTAAGGGAGCGAAGTTTTTGCAAAACTACTGGGGCGTTGATACACGTGAAGCACGTTATTCCCCCTATTTTGAAAAACTTAAAGAGAAAAATATCCCGCTGATCGTGCATATTGGCAGTGAAAGCAGTGTGCAATCTTTTAAGACATGCGAAACACTCGCTATGCTTGACCAGCCTTTACATGTAGGGGTTAACGTGATTGCCGCACATATGGCGCTGAGCTATTCACCACTCAAACTCATTAAAGCGTTTTCATCTCATCCCAAACACTATAACGACGAATATTTTCAGCTGATTGAAATGCTACAGGTTCATAAGAATCTTTATGCAGATATCTCGGCACTGCTCACCCCGGTACGCGCCAAAGTACTGCGCCATTTAAGTCAACAGCACAACATCCATAACAAACTACTTTTTGGTACGGACTATCCTGTGCCCTTTACTACTATCTTCAATACCTATGATCTCCCGTACAAAAAGCGCTTTGAGTTATCAAATATAATGAACCCGTTTGACCGCTACTGTGCAACGATTTTAGAGTACTTTCCAGCAAAAAATCCAATATATGATAATTATAAAAAAGTTTTGAATTGGTAAGTGTACCGAAATAGATGGGGAAGTAATGGCGTGTAATGCCGCACCCATAAAACCCGATATCGTAGCCACGTAGAACATATCTATGTGATCAGTTATGGGGGGGCTCTTCCCTTCTAACCATGCAATAGTATGATATTAGGCATAGTTTAGTGATGCCATAAGCGCCTTAAATGCCCATGCTGTGATGCGACAGTCAAGCTCTATCTGATCTCCATAGAGACAATCCACTGCTTTGTGGATAAGCAGTCGCTGCGACAGCTATCATAACCATCACTTGCCACCAGGATATTCTTATGTTCCTGGCGGGCAGCTGTTATGAATAAACGGCGCAGACTTAGCGTGTTACCGAATTTATCAGACACCCCATCATGATTAACTTTGAAATTCATCTACCTCTCATGTGACATGTAATGTTATAATATTACTTAAATTACAATTTCGGCTCTTTAATTAAGAGGCCTGATAGCGCTGTCAATGCCATGAGTCATACAAACCTGCACTATATTTTTGGTAGAGCTCAGTGTTCACTGCATGCTCTGCTTGTTGTGTTATTTCTTCTGGCACAGTCAGCAACACTATTGCATGCCAAGGTTCTGGTCTCCTTTCACTACTCCCTATTTTATAAGGCCCGTGCCTCACCCACCTTGGCTCACGCTTTCAGTTAACAATCACTCAACACTATATTCCCCTATTTTTATTAAGGGTAATGTCCATCCAGCACTGTATGAGCTCTATAGCCCCGTGCTTTAAGGGATTTGGTGAGTTTTTATCTACGTTTAGACTGTCAATTGAGCGAA
>JARRQF010000189.1:10584-14720 GCA_037382065.1 Candidatus Thiodiazotropha sp.
TGCTGTGCACCCAAACATTCCTATTCAGTGGCTGTGGTAGTTCGAGTAGCAACGACTCATCTGACAATAGCACCACTCTTGGACTGCCAGAAGATATGCAGCTGATTATGCTCAATGCCGTAAATGGAGCTTACTACAGCTTTGATACCACAACGGAAAGCCGTACCGACCTCAATGAGTTAGCGGCTGCTAGTCAAGACAGTGCGGTACAAAACCTGCAGATCACCGACACCTCAACCATTGGGTACTTTTTTCATTGGTCGGACTTTAGATTCGTTAATGAAGTAGAAGCGCTGGATATGAAATATCTGCTCATGCACCCAGGCTACACATCTGGTGACCCCATCAATGCAGACCAGTTTGTACAGCTTGCTCACTTTCATGGAGACGATCTTGCGGCACATTCAGCAGAAGAGTTCCGTGATCCCGAACCAGGCAGCAATATCGCTGCAGGACTTGAGCGACTGAATAGCTTTGTGCAGAAGCAGAAGGCTCTAGAAGATGAAATTGCAGAGGTAATCCCTGCTAGTGAAACGCTCTGCCGCGCCTATGTTGACCCCTATCTGGAGTTCGAACTTGAACAAGAGGCTGGAGAAGAAGAAGGTGAGGCGCATGACCATGGTTCACTGGTACACTTTGCACTAACTGAGAGTGGCCGGGTTTACTTTTTCGAGGAGCATGGAGGAGTGCTCGAGCAGACACAGGGGTTTGTTACTCTCGATGATGTCGTCACAATTAGTGATTGCGACCGCACCACAATGGCCCGAGCCAGCGATGATGGTATTTTGGTTTTTATTCCCGATACACAACTTCTCTACCTGGTGGATTCTCATGGTGCAGATTTTCACCTGCACTCGAGCTGGGCTATCTCCTCACTACTACCGAAAGGTGTTAATGCTGATATGCTCGCTGTCATTGGCAGCGGTGCTGAGCACGATCACGAGCACGAGTAACCCCTTCGTTAATCTGTAACCTGCCCCGGCATACACTATTGCTGGGGTAAATCTGGTAATACATCATGAGAAATCTAGGTTTGAGCTTACTCGTACTATTGAGTGGAATCGCTTTTGCTGATGATGAGCTCGATACAATCACTGTCTTCGGTTCTGAAGAGAAATCAGAAGAAGTCAGTGAAACCGAGTCTCTTGGTCAAGATGCTAAAAATGCAACATTAGGCGGTTATCTGGACAGTTTACCCAATGTAGATTCCGCCAGTTACGGTGAAGCAGTTGGTCGGCCGGTTGTGCGCGGGATGAGCGGTTATCGAGTTAAAATTTTGCATAATGACAATCAGGTGAGTGATCTCTCTGCAATGAGTCAGGATCATGCGGTTGGCGTTGCTCCGCGCGCCTCGGAGCGTATTGAACTGCTAAAGGGGCCTGCATCATTACTCTATGCCGCTCAGGCTGGCGGCGTGATTAAAATCAGTGATGCGCTTGATGCGCCTTTCCCTGAGCCAGGTTTCAGTGGTAAATTGTCTGGTGATATTCGTTCAAATACAGATAGCTATAACCTTGACTCCCACTTAAGCCTAGCCAATCAGCATTGGGCGCTGCAGCTAGGTGGCTTAACCCAGGAATCCGATCCCTATAAGTCGGGTGATGGAAAGACAATTACCGATTCGGATGTGAACACCGATCAAGGTCAACTCAGCTTGGCTTGGCGACCCAACCCTAGCAATGAACTGCAAATCAATGCGACTAGTCTTGATAAAGACTATGGTATTCCCAATGTAACCCCCGAAGCCACTCGAATCAATATGCAACGCGATGATTTTGGTTTTAAATATCACTATCTACCAAATTCACTCTGGCTGGATGAAATCACTCTTGATCTGCTGAGTAGTGATTATCTCCATGATGAAACCGAAGGTGGAAGAAAAGACGGCTTATTCGGGCAAGAACAACAGCGTGGAACATTGAATCTGGTGTGGGAAGCGGCAGATTGGTGGGGAGAGACGCGCATTAGTCATGTCAGCAGCGAGTTAAACGTCTGTCACGAGCATGGTGCCTGCGATGGATTTGAAGACGCCTCACGCAGTGGTGGGCCCTTGGGAGAGTCGGTAGAACAGTACTTATTGAGTAGAGGCCTCCCTTATAGCCATGGGCATCCTATGCCTGATACGCAAAGCAATATCTGGCAGGCCTCAACGGTTGGTCAACTGATGATCAGTGAAAATCATGAGTTGATTACAGGGATTAACTGGCAATCGCGTCAGTTACAACCTGATGCCGATAATATTCAGGAGCAGTGGGTCTATCCAACTCGTCTTGATCCAGATTATTACGATGGACGTAAAGAGCACACCTTGAGTCTCTCACTGGGTATAAAAAAACAGGCCAGAGAAGCAGCACCAATCTGGGAGATAAGCTTGAGTTATCTTGAGCGCTTACCTAGTGTTGATGAGCTGTATTGGAATGGATTCCACCACGCTACGGATAGCTATATTTTTGGTAATTCAGAACTGGACAAGGAACGGAGCATCAATTTTGATGCCGACCTGACGTTTAAGCAGGAGAACCACCAAGTACAATTTTCCGCCTTCTACTATCGCTTTCGGAACTATATCTATCAGGATCGAGGTTACGATGAAAATGGTGAGGCGCTTATCGATCCTTTCCACCTTAGCCAAGTATGGTTTACCCGCCAGACTGACGCTAATTTTATCGGCGGATCCTTACGCTATGAAAACAGCCAAGCGATATTTCGAACAGAACCGAACTTAACCTTTTGGGGACAGATCGACCTACTTCGCGCAACCGACGAAGAGGGTGATAAGCTGCCGCGCACCGCTCCAGCCAGTGCAGAAATTGGCGTTCAATTCAAGCAGCAAAACTGGTTAGCCAAGTTAACCTTTAAGCGCGTCGCCAAAGCACGCCATATCGCGCCACAAGAAGAGGCAACTCCAGGTTATAACTGGCTCTCAATCTATCTACAAAATAGCTGGCCGATAGCGAATCAAGAATTAAGAGTATGGCTTAAAGGAGAGAACCTATTGGATGAATATGCGCAAAATCACCTCTCCGTATTGAAGGATACCGCGCCTCTGCCTGGACGACAGATCACGGCTGGATTGGATTGGCGTTTTTAGATGCTACGAGATATCAATATCATCGACATAGAAGCCAGCGGCCTGAATTTTGATTCCTATCCAATAGAGATCGCTGTATTAGTTAATGATAAAAGAGAGTCATGGTTAATAAAGCCGCAGGAAGAGTGGCATTACTGGGACGATTCCGCTGAGGCTATGCATGGGATTAGCCGTGAATTATTACAGAAAGAAGGGATTAATGCGGCTACTGTTGTGCAGGAGCTAAATAAATTTTTAGCAAGATCAACCGAACCGTTATACAGCGATGCGGCTTATTGGGATGTAGACTGGATCGATACCCTTTATTTTTCAGTCAATCAAAAACGGAATTTCTATATCAATTCGCTACTCGATCTACTAGATAATCAGCAACAAACACGATTTAAGCAGAAGAGAAAAAGACTGGCCGATAGCGGAAGGTTTCAACAACACCGTGCGGCACAAGACGTTGAAATGATTCGTGAGGCATTTATCCTTGCCAAGGCCTGATAACCTTATCACCACTGCAGGGCAATTGCACTACAAAGGAGTCATTTTCGTGCATAATAGAAACAAATCGCCACAAAAATATTGCAAAGTATTTCGTTTTGGTTGAGAAGTTTAGCGAGCTCAGCGGTTATTAGATCCTCCTCACCCCGCCCCTCTTCCGCAAGGGAGGGTGTTGTAAAAGCATGCCGCGAATATTCGCAAAAGTCGTAGGATGTGGTGAGGCACGAATCGCATCATGATTTTCGCTCATGTGCCATTTGTGCACGAGATTGTCTAGGGCGCTAATGGCAGTATTGTCTTCCTATTTAACTTGGGGTGGGTAGTTGATAGCTGGACATGTTGGGGTTCGCAGCGCTCACCCGCAACCTACGCGGTTGGGAAATATATTCCGTATGTCTGATTGGTTTTCTATCCCCTCATCCTGTCCTTCTCCCGGGGGGAGAAGGGACGCACGATGCTAGTGTGGTGCTTCATACAAATTGACGATGATAGAAGCCTGCTCAGGCCAGGAGACAAGGCGCAATGCGCAGGGAATGGCTCGCCCTTTTCAAGCATT
>JARRQF010000190.1:0-9597 GCA_037382065.1 Candidatus Thiodiazotropha sp.
CATAAGCCCGACTGCAAGGATTGCCGTTGGGCTTTTCCTTTTCTGGGCCTAATAAAACCATCCAGAGGTCTTTTAATAGCAACCTGCCATAGCAAGGCAATTGCACTACGTTGACTTTATGGGACTCGTCGAGATACCCACTCAATCTCTGAAAGCGGTAGGCATTCGCAAGGGAGGGTATCACAAAAGTCATAGGGTGTGGTTCTATCCCTCCATTAAGGGATGAAATGTAGGATGTGGTGAGGTACGAACCGCATCATGAATGTTCGTGATCCACCCCACTATTGATGCGGTTCGCACCGCTCACCGCATCCTACGCAATCACGAACTTTATCGCGACTTCAAAAAGAGTGACCTATCGGTTTAACCTAAAAAGATTAGTTGGACAGCGTGAAGAGTGCGCTTGTGGTGGTGCAGGGCAAGGGTCGCTCCTGCACATCCATGTGCCCGCGACAAGCGTGCTATTCACGCTGTAGCGTTAGGTGACCATAACCATCGAAGCTATTTTCTTTAAAATCAGGAGCCTGCTATTAGAATGGCACGGTCAACTGATTTTTTAGGATTATTCTGGACGGGTGCGGCCAAGCCGCACCCTGTGTCAATGTCAATATTAACTATTAAGCAGCAGCTTTAAGGATGTCTTTGATAATAACCTGCTCATTCATACGCTCCTTGATAAGATCAATAATTGCTTTTGGTGCACCGTTCTTAACAAGCTCGCCTAGTTGCTGTGCATTCTCAGCATAAGTCTGAATCTCTGTTAATACTTGGCGGCTGTTATCATCAATTGGCGTATTCATAAGCTCAGCTGCCTTCGTAATGCCTTCAGAGTAATGTCCATCTTTGACGGCAGTTACAACATCATCAAACTGTTTGACTTTTTGGCTGGCGTCAACTAGTTGCTGTTTTGCTTCAGGAGAATTAGCATGTTCTTCAGCCGTGCTTAGTAATAACTGAGCCGCATCGGCATAGTTATGCTTTTTTATTAACTCATTCGCTTTTTGTACCTGTTGAAACGCTTCTGTCACTTGACCGATCTTCTTTTTATCGCCACTACTAAGGTTTAGGTTGCTACCATATTGTTCCGTCAATGTAGAAATAGCACTACCGTAATCACCATCTTTTACCGCTTGACCAATCGTATTCATTGCGGTTGCATTTTCACCTATTGTTTTTAAGATCTTATCACCACCGCTACCGGTAAAGTCCTGCATTAAGGTAGATCCAACGCCAATAGCTCCCAAGTAATCGCCATTTTTTACAGCCGTGTAAGTCTGATGCGCTTTTTCTACCTGTTGAATGGTGGAAGTAATCTTTGAGTCACCGCCAAAGTAGTTCGATGCAAGGCCTGCTGCAGCAGAGAAATCTTTTTCAGCAATGGCTTTGTAGGCCATAGAAGCCGTTCCAAGACTCTTTGAAATACTAGCCGCTTTATCAACAAAACTAGCTGAGGCACCAAGAGCTTTACCCAAATTACCGACACCGCCTGCTATTCCAGCGACGCCACCAAGCACCGCGCCCCAACTTTTGTGTTTCACGCCTTGATAAACGTTATAAGCCGACACAGCTAAATTAATGCCCTTAGCA
Organism: Candidatus Thiodiazotropha sp.; assembly: GCA_037382065.1. Classification (GTDB taxonomy): domain Bacteria; phylum Pseudomonadota; class Gammaproteobacteria; order Chromatiales; family Chromatiaceae; genus Thiodiazotropha. The sequence goes on from JARRQF010000190.1 coordinate 1,588, forward strand.
ACCAATGCAACAACTGGGATCGGTATGAATTGTGCAACTGTTAATATAGCTCGGAATATTTTGCTTTGTACTATTTTCTTAAGACCCTTACCAATAGCCTTAACGCCCTTCTTTATGGCATTTCCAATTTTCTTAAAGGTCTTCTTAACTTTGTTCTTAACTTTATTAAAGGCCTTCTTAACTTTGTTCTTAGCTTTCTTAAAGGCCTTCTTAATTTTCTTACCGAGCTTTGAGAAAAAACTGTATTCGACCTCAACTGTCTTACCATCAACATTAATAACACCACTATCATTTTCCTGTCTTAACTCATTCAATTTTTCAGTCGATAGTGATTCGCCATGAAGCTGCCTGGAGAATATATCTCCCTCATCTCCCTTGGCGTCATTGACGTTAACGCGAGCATCAATGGCATGCCCCACCTCTTCGCTGAGAACCTTTTCAGCCTGCCCCATATCAGTTTTTAACAGCTCTTTACTGAGATAGATGGTATCGTTACTTTGACTGTATGCGCCTTGTGCTTTTCCACCTGCTTGGGTGCCAGACTGATCCTGGAGTTGACTCTCATTAAGCAGTTTAATGTCTGGCATCCAGCTAAAATCACCCTTTAAGGTTTGCTGACGAATCGTCTCAGCCTTATCCGCATTATATTGATCTCCAAAGCTTTTTTTCATGAGGCTATGAAAAGAGGCGCTATTTTCTGCACTGTCGCGAAAACGTTGCTGAAACTGCTGAGTGACCTGCTTGAGTGCCTGCTGCTCCTGAGATTGGGAGGTAGAACTGGCTTGTGCTGTATTGCCCAGCCCATTCAAGAGTGACTGAGTTAATTCAGTATCTGTTTGATTACTAGCTTGAGGTAATTCCCCGTTATTGACAGCTTTTTGTTGAATTTTAGGTAATACAGTGAGCGTATCTAAACTACTACTGCTATTCGCTGTGGTTTCGGATAATGTGCTATTTCCATTTTGCTGTATAGTGGAATTATCCATTAGTGCACGCCTCTCTTGTGCGTTGGATAGCTTCCAAAGTATCGGATTAATCGTTTTGGGTGTATCAAGCCCCATAATTTGGTTATCGCTAAGTCCAGCAGAGCTGCTGCTAGCGTTTAAACTATTTTTTTGTTGGATGGAGGTTTGATTGAATTTTGCGCCAATGTGAATCATGATAAAGTCCTATTTGAGTCGGATGTCCTGTAGCTATCATCACAAAAAAACGATACTTCGTTAAGATGGGAATTCCCCTAGCTAGGGTTATCCCTATCAACCAATCAGACCATCCCCTAATTCGCTTATCTTGGTGCTTGGCCGTGACCCATCAAGCAATACGAGATAGAATCATGCCATTTCACTATTAGGTTAATCACATCTCATGCGTACCTCCCAGTTCCCACTCTTCACCGTCAAGGAAACTCCAGCCGATGCTGAAACAGCCAGTCACCAACTAATGCTGCGTGCTGGGCTAATACGAAAACTGGCTTCCGGCCTTTATACTTGGCTCCCTTTGGGATTGCATGTTTTGCGCAAAGTCGAAAAGATCGTGCGCGAAGAGATGAATCGGGCCGGTGCGCTGGAACTCTTGATGCCAACAATCCAGCCCGCCGAACTCTGGGAAGAGTCGGGCCGCTGGGAACAATACGGCCCTGAGCTGCTTCGCTTACATGATCGTCACCATCGAAATTTCTGCTATGGCCCCACCCATGAGGAGATTATCACCGACCTGGCACGCAACGAACTGCGCAGTTATAAACAGTTACCGATTAACTTCTACCAAATACAGACCAAATTCCGTGATGAGGTAAGACCCCGCTTTGGTGTTATGCGCGCCAGGGAGTTCCTAATGAAGGACGCCTACTCCTTCCACCTTAACCAGGACTCTCTGCAAGAGACTTATGAGAGAATGTATGAGACCTATTCACGTATCTTTTCTCGCTGTGGTCTCGATTTTCGGCCGGTAGCCGCCGATACAGGTAGCATTGGGGGTAGCGCCTCCCATGAGTTTCATGTCCTGGCTGAATCGGGCGAGGACGCCATCGCCTTTTCCACCAATAGCAACTATGCCGCCAATATTGAACTGGCTGAAGCCGTACCACCCGCCCAGGAACGTGCACCTGCTGGGGATGAGATGAGTCTGGTCGACACCCCCAATGCCAAAACCATCCAAGAGTTAGTAGAGCAGTTCCAGCAGCCAATCGAACAGACGGTGAAAACCCTTGTGGTAAAAGCGGCTGATGATGCTGGCACCAAACTGATCGCTCTATTAGTACGTGGTGACCACGAACTGAATGAGATAAAGGCAGAAAAACTGCCTAAGGTTGCCTCCCCTTTCTGTTTCGCTACTGAAGAGGAGATCCGCGAAACCATCGGTGCCGGTCCTGGCTCTCTCGGCCCGGTCAATCTGCCAATTCCTTTTATTGTCGACCGTAGCGTGGCGCTGATGAGCAATTTCAGCGCAGGTGCCAATCAAGATGGAAAACATCTGTTTTCCATCAACTGGGGACGCGATCTTGCCGAACCGACTATGATCGCTGACCTGCGCAACGTACAAGAAGGCGATCCCAGCCCAGATGGTGAGGGAACCCTAACCATCGCACGAGGCATTGAAGTAGGCCACATCTTTCAGCTGGGTAAAAAGTACAGTGAGGCCCTGAATGCCAGCGTACTGGATGAAAATGGCAAGGCCGTGGTCATGACTATGGGTTGCTATGGTATTGGTGTGAGCCGAGTGGTAGCTGCCGCTATTGAGCAGCACCATGATGACCGAGGCATCGTTTGGCCAGCCGCCCTGGCCCCCTTCCAGGTGGCGCTCTGTCCGATGAAGATGGGTAAATCTGAACGGGTTAAGGAGGCGGTTGAAAAGCTCTATGTCGAAATGAGTGAAGCGGGTATCGAGATACTTTTGGATGATCGGGATGTCCGGCCTGGCTTTATGTTCGCTGACATGGAACTGATTGGCATACCGCACCGAATTGTGGTGGGTGAAAAATCACTGGATCAAGGGCAGGTTGAATATCGTGGCCGATCTGAGAGCGGGAACAGCTTTATCCCACTCTCTGAAATCGTCGCGTATATCTCCAACCAGCTGAAGAGTGGCTGATCTGATTAGGCGTTTATCAGAATGTGCGAAAGACCCCGTCGTTCAGGGCAGGGATATCGCTTGTTAGCCTGTGGAGAATCGGCGCAGTCAGGCCATTCACCAGCAAAGCGACTCAGGCAGGCTATCTCAGCCTGAACGCTGTAGAAACCCCCTTTCTTTAGGGAGGGGAAGGATATCAAACCCGATAATTTGACACACCCCTATCCAAGCGAGGACACTACGGAGTTTTTCCGCCCCTGGCCAGGGGTGTAATTAAAGAGGCACAACCAGAATGACCAAACTAAGTTCTTTTACTCGTGATGAGCTTTTGAGTTGCGGCAGTGGCGAGATGTTTGGTCCAGGTAATGCCCAGTTGCCCACCCCCAATATGCTAATGATGGACCGTGTCGAAAAGATTGCAGACGAAGGGGGGGCTTTTGGTAAGGGGGAGATTATCGCGGAACTCGATATCAATCCTAAGTTATGGTTTTTTGATTGCCACTTTCCTGGTGATCCGGTGATGCCAGGATGTCTTGGGCTTGATGCCATGTGGCAATTGGTTGGTTTTTTCCTAGCCTGGATTGGCAATCCGGGACATGGTCGTGCTCTGGGAGTAGGTGAGGTTAAGTTTACTGGTCAGGTGCTTCCCACAGCAAAACTGGTTAGCTATCACATCGACATCAAACGTGTCATTTCCCGTAGGTTGGTGCTGGGTGTAGCTGATGGTGTAATGAAGGTTGACGGTCGTGAGATTTACAGCGCAAAAGATTTGCGTGTTGGCCTGTTCAGCTCCACGGAAAATTTCTGAATCAAACACAATCAATCCAGATATGGATTCTAGGTTTAAAGAATCATGAAAAGCCTTTGGAACCAAAACGACGCCAACTTATGCCATGACGAGCTGGCATTGCGTGTCTATAGCTCACGATTGTTGGGCTCAGATCCATCGTTAGTGCTGCATGGCGGCGGCAACACATCAATTAAGATTATAGAGCCAGATCTGTTTGGTGAAGATCAGCAGATACTCTATGTCAAAGGTAGTGGCTGGGATCTGGCAACCATTGAAGCTGCTGGCTTCACACCGGTTCGTATGAGCCACCTATTGCGTCTGGCAAAACTCGATTCGCTCAGCGACAGCGAAATGGTTAATCAACTGAAGACTCACCAGACAAAGGCTAGTGCCCCTACCCCATCAGTAGAGGCCATTTTGCATGCTCTGTTGCCATTCAAGTATGTCGATCATACTCATGCTGACGCTATCATTACCCTGACCAACACCCCCAGCGGAGAGCAGCGCATCCGTAATCTCTACCAACAACGAGTTGTTGTCATACCCTATGTAATGCCTGGCTTCGATCTGGCGCGCACTGTGGCAGAGATTTTTCCTAAGGAGGCCCACAAAGGCACTTTGGGTATGGTACTAATGAACCATGGCCTTTTCACCTTTGGCGAGAGTGCTCAAGAGGCCTATGAGCGCATGATCAGTTTAGTTGATGAAGCAGAACAATATCTGCAAAAAGCCAGGGCCTGGAAAGTAGGCGCCAAATCTCAAGAGTATGAAGGTCAACCAGAAACCTTGGCAAAGCTACGCAAAGAGATATCCGACGCTGCCGGTTTTCCAGTTATTCTACAGAGCCACCGTAGCGAATTTGAACTCACTTTTTGTCAACGGAGCGACCTGCCAGAGATCGCGCTAAGAGGACCCGCGACCCCAGATCACGTAATACGTACCAAGCAAAAACCGATGATTGGAACCGAAGTCATCGAGTATGTTGGTGACTATCAGCGCTATTTCGAGCTACATGCCCCTAATGCCCGCACCCCAGTAGAGATGTTGGATCCAGCCCCAAGAGTTGTACTTGATCCCCACCTGGGCATGATCAGTATTGGTAAAAACAGCGGCCAAGCAACCATTGTCGCCGATATCTATCGCCATACCATGAGCATCATCCAGCGGGCCGAGAAACTCGATCAATGGCAGGCTCTTTCGAGCCAAGAGATCTTCGATGTTGAGTATTGGGAGCTTGAGCAAGCCAAACTAAGCAAAAACAGGGTGCCACCCTCTTTTCAAGGAGAAGTGGCATTAATCACTGGCGCCGCATCGGGTATTGGCAAAGCCTGTGTCGATGCCATGCTACAACGGGGTGCCGCCGTAGTCGGACTCGACCGAGACCTAAAAATCATCGACCAGCACCAACATGATGGCTTCCTTGGTATTCACTGTGATGTCACTGACAGTCTGGCTATCAAACAGGCCCTGCTGGAAACCAGCCTTCGCTTTGGAGGCCTCGATATGTTGATCCTCAACGCCGGTATCTTTCCTGCAGGAAGCTTGGTAAAAGACCTGGATGATGCCGTTTGGCACCAAGTTATGCAGATCAATCTAGATGCTAACCTCACCCTATTGCGAGAATCCTATCCATTGCTAAAACTAGCAGCCCGATCAGGCCGCGTGGTGGTTGTGGGCTCTAAGAACATAGCTGCACCTGGACAGGGTGCTGCTGCGTATTCCGCATCTAAGGCAGCGCTCAACCAATTAGCCAGGGTCATTGCCTTGGAGTGGGCCGAAGAAGGCATTCGCATCAATAGCCTCCACCCCGATGCGATCTTCGATACCAGTATCTGGACGAAAAGCGTGCTCGAAGCCCGCGCCAAACATTATGGACTGTCCGTCTCTGAGTACAAAAAGCGCAATCTACTTCACTGTGAGATATTGAGTAAAGATGTTGCTGAGCTGGTCGCAGAATTGTGTGACTATCGATTCAGTAAGACCACAGGCGCTCAAATACCCATCGATGGCGGGAATGACCGGGTCATTTAACCTAAAAAAATCAGTTGGACAACACTGAAGGTAGACCAGACCGCTGCCAATTTGATCTGTAGAGTTCCCTCCGTTAGGTTGATCCCGCCTAAATCGACTCACCTTACCATCTGCTAACGAGCAGATTAAAACGGAATAATTTCTAAGTTTAGGACATTCCAGCAAAATTTCAGTTTTTGATTTGCTAAATTCTGTCTACTATTATCATTAACTACCATATCCTGCTGGGGCTTGGAGAACCAAATTGCTCGTCAGCTTCAAAAACAGAAAGATTAACCGTGCTATGAGTAGCCGTCCTGACCACAAGCCAACACACTTCCGGCCGTTACCTGCTGAGGGGTTAAAAGTGCTGCAGCTCACGGACAGTCATCTTTACGCCGACCCATCCCGTTGCCTACTAGGAATTAACACCCTACAAACATTTGATCAGGTTCTTGCTATGGCTTTGCAGGAGAGTGGAAGACCTGATTTGCTGCTGGGTACTGGCGATCTGGTTCACGATGCCTCTGACAGCGGATACAAGCGCCTACTTGGCAGACTCAAGCTTACTGAGATTCCAACCTACTGCCTGCCTGGCAATCACGACTTACCTTGCAAGATGAAACAGTTATTGAATCAGGACAATGTTCACTGTATACCCAGCGTACAGGCAAAGGAGTGGTCACTAATTTTTCTCGACTCAACCATTCCAGGCAGCGATGGTGGCGATCTCGGCGAGAAGCAGATGAAGTTACTCAAGCTTCTGCTTGAGGTCCATCCTGATAAGCACACCTTGATCTGCATGCATCATCACCCTCTACCAGTGAGGAGTGGCTGGCTGGACACCATGGTTTTACAGAATAGCAATGCATTCTTTGACTTGGTCACTAAGCATCCTCAAGTAAAAGGCATTCTGTGTGGCCATATCCATCAAACTTTTGAAGAGACATACCAAGGCATCAAAATATTGGGAACACCCTCCACCTGCGTACAGTTCTCTGTCGGTGAAGACAATTTTGCGATTGATCCAACACCTCCGGGTTATCGCTGGCTAAGTTTAGAGCCTGATGGAGAGATCATCAGTGAGGTTAGTACAATTTCAGAGATCCCCTCTGGTCTCGACCTCGCCTCCATGGGTTATTAAGGCTGCGATCACTCCAATAGCTTTATCAGGCTTCGGGTTCGTGTATTATCTGTATACACTAATCAGATCATAAGTATAGAGTGTTATTGCATGGCTCTAATAATCCATGCAAAAAACACCAGATGATAAAAACGACCTATCCATCGGAGGTATCGCATAATGGCACGCTTGGCATGGCTTACTGTTTGCACAATTTCAATATTTAGCTCCACACCGCTGATTGCCGATAACCAGCTAGACAGGCATTTCAATATCAATCCCGGCAATATGATAAACCCAATGCAGAATATGTTCGGCGGCTCAAACAGGGATCGTGCCGATTACAACAACTACTATTATTATAATGACGCTCCCTACTACCACCCCCAGGAATACCCAGCTTATCCCCCTACATACGGCTATCCCAGCACAACCTATGATCAACCGACTGCGGGATATGACCCATTCCGCTCTCCGGCCTATTATCCACCTGCCCCAGAAAACCAACAGCAGACAGTAACACCTAACCCGCGCCACACAGAATCAACAACCCATCAAAATCGCTCTGCTACTCCCTCTAAAAGATCTAGGATGGCACCAACTTATCCATCAATACATCAGGAGCAATTTCGATTTCGCCCCCTTGAAAATCAACCACAGATACAAACAGATAATTATCCGTACACGCCGGAGCCTACAGGGAACACTCAACAAACCGCTAACCCTTCATACATTGGCACACCTTCAAACGGAGCAGCCATGTATGCACCACAACTACCAGCCACACAACCACCAGCCATGAATTTCAGGCCCCTAGATAAACCTGGCTATTCAAAGTAACAAAGGGGTCGTCCATGCTGCGAAGGGCCTAGAAATCCGCAGACGAAATCTTGTACAGCAACGTGACTACTCCCCGCCCGGCGCAACAAGTTGCTTTGGGCGAGGCTTCTTGCTTCAACGTCCGTAACAATCAAGTGAATGATTGGATGACACAGACTCCGCAAGCGAAAACGACAGT
>JARRQF010000191.1:0-7589 GCA_037382065.1 Candidatus Thiodiazotropha sp.
GGCAAGGGCGTAAGGGTGACCGAGCGTCTGAAAGAAGCCCGAGTGCAAACCTGCGAGCCGACGAACAGAAACGGCATATCAAGGCCGAACCCCAGGGCGAGTCAGCACAACATGACGAAGCCCATCCAGACGACTAGTCGAGACACCCACCCAAATCTTACCATACTCCTCGTTGGAGTGGGTGTCTTCGCTAGCTTGTAAGGAGTATAGGCTATCTATAAGCAAAGGAAAGCACGAGTACTAAACATAAGGCAAAACGGGTAAGTTGTCTTCCATCACTTTTTGTAAGAACCAAAGAACCAGGAATGTCTCTGTTTGCTGTTTGAAAAGTAATGTCAGCAGGAATGCTTTAGCTCAAAACTCGGTGAATTAGCCATCACCAACTGATAACCAAGAGCTTCAATTTGCTATTCAAACCAACATTGCTATGGTAGGGCCGCACTCATACAATATAAGGAAAGGGATTATTCGGAAGAGTGAAAAACCGGGGGCATTGGGGACATTCAACGTTTGATTACGCTCCAATATACTGTTGAATTGCTATATTAATGCAGAAAATCAGTAGCTTAAATGATAGATAATGATGGGTGTCCTGGGTTTACTGACCCATTTCGCTCAGTAACCGCCTCTAGGTTTACTGCAACCCGCGAAGAAATACACAGCGCAACAAGCGGCACAGCGCAACATCAACTATTGACACTGATACCATGATGCGAATCATCATCGCTGGCTCCAGAGACGTTACCGAGAAGGAAGTGAGGGAAGCACTTCGCGTCTGTACATGGATCGGATTTGTATCAGCAGTTGTATCTGGGACTGCGAGGGGCGCAGATACATTCGGCGAGCGATGGGCAGAAGATAACAACATTAGTATTACTCGATTTCCTGCCGACTGGAATAAGTATGGACGAAGGGCAGGTCCAATACGAAACGAAGAAATGGCGAATAATGCTGAAGGTCTCGTTGCTGTGTGGGATGGTAAAAGTAGAGGTACACGCAGCATGATCGAGCTGGCACTGAAGCATGGCTTACGTGTCATGATCTTTAGGACGGATACCAACATCGTCGATGAGAAGCACCCAAGCGGTGTCATTGCCGACATATGGGAATATGCTGAAGAGCGTGCGGCATTAAAAGAATACGATGCCGGAATGCTACGCAGAGATGCGGAAAGGGAGGCCGCTGCTGATTCATTAAGGCGTTTCAACCGAATGTAGGCTGGTCATGGATCGCGGACCAAGTGTAACCCCAGAATGAGCCCAGACTCAAAGAATAACAAGTTGATCACCGAACGTGGAATGCTCTTAAGGTGATCTCTCCCCTAAAAATCACAACGACGACGATAGATAAGCTAATCGAACAAAACATTGAGAAAAGAATGTTTTGAGAAGAATTTTCTAGCAAATAAATTATCCTCCTTCGGGCCCAAAAACGCATCCAAGAAGAATCAGGAATATTTAAAAAGCAAATAGCAATAAATACCAAATTGTGCGACAAAACCATTCTTACTCACTAGACATATATACTTATCCATATTGTCTCTTTATTGGTAACCAAAATTTCTCTTCCTGTATTTTAACCAATAACCACATCCCATCTTCCTGAAGAACCATCTCTTGCAAGTCTTGCCCGCTTATTTTTTTGCCATGAAAGGGGGCATTGGGGACATCCAATGTTTGATCACTCTCCAATATATTGTTGAATCGCTATATTAATGCAGAAAATCAATAGCTTAAATGATAGGTAACTGATGGGTGTCCTGGATTTACTTGGCAAACTTTCTGGTGAAAAATGGCTGATGGCAAGTCTCCTCTACGGTGCGGGCTTGAGGTTGCTGGAATGTCTTCGTCTGCATGATGTCGAGTTCGACAGGACCTAAGCGAGACACCCACTCAAAATCAATAATTAAACATTGCATATTTATAAGGTTACGGCATCACACCTTCCAGATTTGAATGGGTGTCTCAACTAGATCCGTTATGTGTTTTTATCTTTAAGTGGAAGAACATGAACTCTGTCCTGAGCAAACGTTTGAAAAGCCTCAACTTCATGACCTTTTTCTTTGTGTTTATAATTTTTTATTCTTAGCGGGAGGTTTCCGACCTCGCTTTTTAATGCGTTAAATTGTTTAAGCTTGATGGTATGTTTCTCGCCTAACGCATCAAGAATACCAATCTTTTTTTGTTCCCCACTAAAAAATTCCGGTTGTAGGTTTAGTTGTTGCTGGGTGTTAGGGTCTAGAACAACAGGCAATTCTGGTGTTGTTATCTGCGTAACCTGTTTGGCCGTTTCACAAAAAACAGAGATTACCTGAATGGGCTTGTTACCTGAATTTCTAATTGTAAATTGTACTAAAGCCTGGTGCCATAAAAGGTCTGGACCTCTCTGTAGTTCAATCTTTACACCATATGTGTCATCTTCTTTATTGCATGGTGAATAGAAAATTTCAGCATCAATAGAAATTTTGGGTTTTTCCTTCCTAAACTCATATATTTTTATAATACCAAGTACGGTGGCGATTATCGCACCCCACGCTGACAGTAAAAGTTTAAAGTCAATTTCCATATTTCCCCTTACACATAACGCCAAGAATATGGGGCGGCTCGCCGCGCAGCGGTGAGGCGTCCCAGCTGCCCAAAGGGCAGCGACATGATTCGCTTGTTAGCAAATACGATCCAAGACTGCTTTGACGCCATCAATTATTCCTTGAACTTTGGCTTTCGAGTCTTCAGTACGAAACTCTGATCGGCGCGCTATTTCTGCTTTTTTCAGATAGCCAGAACCAACATAGAGATTTAGGACGGACACCTGTTTGTGGTTTTTTGCTAGTTCCTGCATTTTGGAATTAACCCAGCGTTCCATTTCGTTTATGCGATCAATGCAGGTGCGACGAGCATCCTCCTCTTCTGGATATTCATCGAAGTGATCGAAAACGTACGTGTAAGACCAATCCTCATGCGCTTCGAGCTTGTTACGTACCTGACTAGGTATTTTGTTGTATGAAAAGTGATTTCCGCACCTGGAAATCAAGGGATTGCATCCCTCGCGGTTATCTCCCGTTTTGCCAACGTACAGGCTGATGACTCCATTTCCTTCGGCAATCACAACGTAAACGCTGTAACGGCGCTTCAATGCTTGGGGTTCGACTGAAAACTGATGTGCCATATTTTAGCTAACGATAACTTGAGCGGCAAATACCACGATGAGAGTTTCCCGGCAAAGTACCACTTGAAGATTCCAATTTACTTTCAAAGGTAAGGATTGCGCGCAGTGGTATTTGTCAGCTCGAACGCCTGGTTATGCGTAATTATTTAATATTTCGAGCTAACTTAACTCCAAAGCCAATTAATGCAAAGCCTGCTAAACGAGTTGCTATTACTTTTTTGTATTTCCACTGTTTAATATATTTTGAAACGGAATTTCCTATAAAAACTAATAAAGTCTGATAGATAAGGCTTATTACTGTAACGTGTAACATTATTAAGAAAAGAGTTATAGGTTGCGACTCTTGACTTAAAAACAATGGAAAAAATGCCATGAAGAAAATAATAGCTTTGGGGTTTGTCAAACATACTGCCAAAGCTTTATGGAAACTTGCTTTATTCATTTAAGCTTTCTATTACAATTCAGCTCATTGAGTAAAATCTTCCTCTGCGTGGGATCTGACTCGAGGTGAATAAAATAGAAAATTGAATTAAGAAATCCCTCGAATTCCCTTTTACACATAGTTTGTTCTGCATCAGCATTAATGTTATCGGATTCAGCACAGTACAGGATTTCAAATGTATCTACCCTTTCATTGATATTTCGTGCGATGGCATATACCCCAGGCTCACAAGGAACATCCCCAGGTAGAGTTTTCGTGAAATTGTCAAATTTATGCATAATATTTACCTTTCAGGTATTTAACGAGTATAGACTATCTATAAGCAAAGGAAAGCACGAGTGTTAAACATAAGATAAAACGGGAAGGTTGTCTTCCATCACTTTTGTAAGAACCAAAGAACCATGAAAGTCTCTGTTTGAAAAGTAATGTCAGCAGGAATGCTTTAGCTGAACGCGTAATACTATTAATACGAGGACAGTCACCATGTAATCGTTGTTATGAAAGCACTGTCATATTAAATAACCATATGATTTTGAATGGCTTTAGACTATCCAAAACGGTGACTGTCCTCGTATTATTTACAGTAATCTGATTGACTCAGGCCGCTAGATTGCCAGGCATGGTAATGCTCAAACCACCACAACCTGGGATGATAGGTGCCACGACGGGCGTTCGCTGATCTTTGGCGAGGCTTTTTTGCTGAGTTGCCGGACATGATATTCGCTCCCGTTAACTAGAGCGGATAGCTTGGTGAGAGAATTTTCTTTTGGAAAGGGGGGGCTTTGGCCGGATGTTTACTATTATTCTTCGCTCGCACGATCTAACCTTATTCGTTATGCATTGTGCACTCAATGAATTAATTTCTCCAATTGATGTAGTTTATCCAAGAGAGTTTTGTAATTAACTCTTCGCCAAAACCTAATTCCTTACGTATAGCGTTTCTTAAAGGAACAACGTCATTCATATTGAGTGGAGCAGTGGCATCTTCACTGAGATTGAGATTAAGACATTTTTCAAAGCATTCCGGTACGTCCGATTCCTCACAAGAAAGTACCAGTTTATTGAAGCAAGACCTAATTTCTCCTGTACTAATTTTCTCACCTTTGTCTATTTTTATCGGATTGCCATTAGAGTCCTTCCAATCATAATCAGAGAATCTAGCATCGATAATTCTCAAAGCATCAAGGCATGCTTCTCTTTTTATTTCCCAACGTCTTAGCTCGTCACGTTCACGGACTTTGATAAACCAACTAACTAAAGCTGTAACGATACCAGAAGTCACACTGGCAGTAAGAATAGTACCAATTAATCCCACTTATAGTTCCTTAGCTCTGCTTCTTTCTATTGTGATGCATAACGACAAAGCTCACCTGACAAAGACCGCGCAGCTGTTTTTGGTCGGGTAGAGCGCCGTGTTAGGGATTAAATCTTCGACTACCATTAATGTCCTCCACACCGGGAGCGCGATATGTCACATTAGGAAGCTTTATTAATTCGTCATAAGGAATTGCTTCAAGCTCTTTAGTTACGATTTCACAACAGGTATCGAACTCAGCAACCACCCATTTGAGTGCCATTTGTACCAGAAGTTTGAGGTTACTGTAGTTATCATGCTCTAGTGTGTTTCCATGTGCCTCTAAGCAGAGAATCTTTTCGATTTTATAGTTTTTGTATCCTTGATTGAGAGCGGCTCCTGGAATGCTTTGAGCGTATGAGTTTTCATCATGTACGATGTGTTTGTCACGTAGATACTGGAAGTATTCAAAAGCTTGCTTGGCTTCTGGCGGCTCATTTTTATAAATTTTTTCACGACTCAACTGGAATCGTGCAACTGACCTACCGAAACATTTCGCGTAATGAATTATTGCGCACCGCCAAAGTGCCTCTCTCACAGTTGGCTGATTGGTAGGGATAGTGTTAATTGCTTCCAAACACTCGCTTGAAAACTCTAAGTCGTGCCGATGTAATGACAAATCCGAAATCCTTTTAGCCTTCGGACCATCCAGCTTTATCAACTTCACGGCGTCAGGAAACCCTTCAATGTGAAGGCCACCTTCAACTTGCTTGATTTCGTAATACTCCATAATCTGTTGGCCCTAAGGCCAACATAAACGGCGTGAGCTTGCGAGCGTCCAGCGACCGTAGGGAGCGTATTTGATGTGATTGTTAGGATTTATATTCAATAGACTCATAGTTTCTTTCCTTTAATATTCCTTTGGCACAATAGTGGCCTGATCTTCTAGCCATCAATTTTATAACCTCTGCTGAGGTAAAGCGATACGAGTGGAATGATTCATCTATGCTCCCAATTCTCAGTTTACTCCGTGGGCCTATTAGTACGATTAAGTGATCGTACCTGTTGGGATTGCCAACTGATAAGTTAGTTCTTTCTGGAGAGTTATGTACCTTGACTTGGACTTTTTCATTATTAATCTTCCCGTCATAATCAGGGTGCCTACCACTTGCTTCCAACACTAGCCCATATTTTTGTACGCAAATCCATTCCCCTAGATCTCCCAATACCTTATCCGAGCGAACAATGTTGTTACTTTGCAGCTTCGCTACAGCCTCAAAATATTCACAGATTAGTTTTTTGTCGGATGCTTTCATTTGGAGCCTAACGATTTAGTTCAGCGGCCGCCGCACAGGCCAAAAAATGGCACTGGAGGATCGGTAGCACACCCATCTCTGGGTGGCACCGGCCCATCGCGGTCCGCTGTAACGGCGTGTTGTACAAGAATCTCGCTCCGATTCCTTATATGGGATATTTCGCGCTGGGCGCTAAGAACATGAATCATTCGGGCTCCACACTCGGGGTATTTTCGCGGCTCTTTATCGCTCTTTTGATATTCTTGTTCCAAATCACTTTCTAAATATTCCCTGACCCGATTACGCTTGTCTCGGGCACCACTAGAGTATAGCCCATAATGCCTGACTTGGTGCTGACCTTTGACCGCTACATGCCAAAGCGCTCTTGAAATGAAGTCTGTCGTTTTGAGCCAGTATCGGGACAGTCATCGATTGGGATAATCTAAAGCCATTCAAAATCAGATGGTTATTTCGAATGACCATGCTTTTACAACAACGATTATATGGTGGGTGTCCTCGTCTTATGGAATTACAAGGTTTCATTAGTGAAGGGTTATGACTCTTAGCGCCTTCCTGTTTGGCATATATTCCAAAGCCGCAGTCATTCGCGTTGGATAGCCTCCTTCCCGATCAAGTTCTAGCATGATGTTAAATTTCATAACATCATGGTCTTTAAGATACTTAAGGTTGTAAATATAGCTATTTGAAACCTTTTGTTTAATAAGCTGTTCAATCTGGTTGCGATCAGCTTCTGCGAGCCCGGCCTTTTTCATCTTCCCCAGCTTTTCACTTATAAGATAGCCATGCTTAGCTTCATCTAAAATTACATCTAGTTCTTCAAGAGGCCGGACGTTACTTGTAATTGAATTCAGCGCGATCTCAACATCAGAGGTGTCAATGTAGAACGCTGGACGCTCAATTTTATAGGAGAGAAAGATACTGAAGTAGTAATCCTGAAGACTGGAGACTTTGTATCCAGATTGCTCCAAATTGTAGAACGTGATGTTTATATTCTCTTCGTTTGATCTGTCATCCTCGTGAGCCATGATGATGGTTTTCCCTTTCTTGAGAAGGAACCCAGCCATCGTTGTCGACGCGTATATTTTCGCACGGGATAGAAATGTTGTTTGTATGTGCCCAATATATGGCGCGTAATAAACAAGTTTGCTGTGTATCCTTTCTCTTGCTGCGCTAGAAAGATTATTGATATACACGCCGAAAATCAATAAAGAATGCTTAAAAGTAAATGATCGCGACAAAATAATTGATTCACTGATTATCTCATAAATTAGCTGCTGATCATCACCAAGAAGATCACCAACCAAGATACTCTGAGTTGACCGACAATCCAGCAATGGCAGCAATTGGTCGAATATTTGCCGCCCATAAAGCC
>JARRQF010000192.1:0-14940 GCA_037382065.1 Candidatus Thiodiazotropha sp.
TGTCCAACTGATCTTTTTAGGTTGAAAAGGGCGAGCCATTCCCTGCGCATTGCGCCTTGTCTCCTGGCCTGAGCAGGCTTCTATCATCGTCAATTTGTATGAAGCACCACACTAGGTTGACTCAAAAAAGAGCAACCTCTTCCGCACTCAAATGACGATACTCTCCTATGGAAAGCTCACTATCCAGTACAAGTGCTCCAATCGACTCACGGTGCAATGCCACCACGCGATTGCCTACAGCGGCGAACATCCTTTTTACCTGATGATATTTGCCTTCTGTGATGGTTAGGAGAAACTGAAACTCATCGATCTTTTTTAGCTCCGCTGGGCGGGTTGGTTTCTCTTCATGTAGAAGCGCAACCCCCAAGCGAATCTGCGCAGCATCCGCTTCAGCGAGGGGGCTCGCTAATGTGACTCGATAGGTCTTGCCGCAATCCCTGTTAGGAGCAGTAATTCGATGGGACCACTGACCATCATCGGTAAGTAATACCAACCCAGTGGTGTCGATGTCCAGGCGTCCTGCCATGTGCAGGTTGGCAGAACTGAGGGTATCAAGCAGATCCACTACCGTACGATGACTGGGGTCCTGGGTGGCACAGACAACACCCTGGGGTTTATTGAGCATATAGTATTGAGGCTGTGGCAGCCTTAGTAGTGCTCCATCAAGCGCGACAGCTACCTGGCTGTCCACCTGATGGGATGGCTGATTAATCGTATCTCCTTCAACAACCACCCGTCCGGCACGGATAGCACTGCGTGCCTGGGAGCGGCTCAGTGCACTGACTTGACTGAGAAAACGATCAAGCCTCATAACTCCTTATAGATCTCCGCTCCCGAATGTTTAAACTCGGACGCCTTTTCCTGCATTCCCTGCTGCAGCGCATCAGCCTCAGTAACACCTTGAGAGCGAGCGTATTCACGCACATCCTGGGTAATCTTCATGGAACAGAAGTGAGGACCACACATAGAGCAGAAATGGGCTACTTTATGGGCTTGGTGAGGCAAGGTCTCATCATGAAACTCCATCGCCCGCTCAGGATCGAGGCTAAGCGCAAACTGATCCCCCCAGCGGAACTCGAAACGCGCCTTTGACATGGCATTGTCCTGTAGCTGAGCGCCAGGAAACCCCTTCGCCAGATCAGCGGAATGAGCCGCAATCTTATAGGTAATAATGCCCTCACGAACATCTTCTTTGTTTGGCAATCCGAGATGTTCCTTTGGCGTTACATAGCAGAGCATAGCTGTACCATACCAGCCTATCTGCGCCGCACCAATGCCAGAACTGAAGTGGTCATAGCCTGGAGAGATATCGGTCACCAGTGGCCCCAAGGTATAGAATGGTGCTTCGAAACAGGCTTCCAACTCCTTATCCATGTTCTCTTTGATCTTTTGCATGGGCACATGACCTGGCCCCTCAATCATCACCTGTACGTCGTGCTCCCAAGCAATTTTAGTCAGCTCCCCCAAAGTCTCCAACTCACCAAACTGAGCGGCATCGTTAGCATCGGCCAGACAGCCAGGGCGCAATCCGTCACCCAGCGAGAAGCCCACATCATAAGCTTTCATAATCTCGCAGATATCCTCGAAATGGGTATAGAGAAAGTTCTCCTGGTGATGGGCCAAGCACCACTTGGCCAAGATAGAACCTCCACGAGAGACGATGCCAGTCACCCGCTCAGCGGTTAAGGGGACGTACCGCAACAGGACACCAGCATGGATGGTAAAGTAATCAACCCCCTGTTCCGCCTGCTCAATCAGGGTATCACGCATAATCTCCCAACTTAGCTCCTCAGCTTTGCCGTCGACCTTCTCCAGTGCCTGGTAGATAGGCACGGTGCCAATCGGCATCGGCGCATTGCGTAAGATCCACTCGCGAGTCTCATGGATGTTATCACCAGTAGAGAGATCCATTAAGGTGTCACCACCCCAGCGCGCCGACCAGGCCATCTTCTCCACCTCCTCCTGGATTGAGGAGGTAATCACGCTATTGCCAATGTTGGTGTTAATCTTCACCCGAAAATTACGCCCGATGATCATCGGTTCTAACTCCGGGTGGTTAATATTGGCCGGGAGAACAGCGCGACCAGCAGCCAGTTCTTGGCGGACAAATTCGGGGGTGATTTCATTGGGGATATTGGCACCAAAGGCCTGGCCTGGATGCTGGCGCAATAGCTTAGCGTAACGTGGGTCCTGGCGTAACTCCTGGAGGCGGCAATTCTCTCGTATCGATACAAACTCCATCTCAGGCGTGATAACACCCTGGCGGGCATAGTGCATCTGAGTCACGTTACAACCAACTTTCGCTCGACGTGGCGCATGAATGTGTTCAAACCGCATATGGGAAAGTTGCGGGTCGTTTTGACGCTCACGCCCATATTCTGAACTCGGCCCACTGAGCATTTCTGTATCGTTTCGCTCCTCAATCCAGGGAGAACGCAGATCGGGCATACCCCTTAATAAATCGATCTTCTGCAGTGGGTCTGTGAAGGGGCCGGAAGTATCGTATACTGGGATAGGCGGATTCTCCTCCGCACCAAAACTGGCAGCCGTCGGCTCCAGACTAATCTCACGCATCGGCACTCGGATGTCGGGCCGGGAGCCCTCAATATAGATCTTGCGAGAGTGATAGAAGGGACGAGTAACCTCTTCGGAGAGGCTGGCAGTCTTTTTTATAAAATCTTCAGGAATGGCGCTCATTGACAAAACCTCTCTGAGGCAGAGAAAGCGATAGCCCCTGGTGGGTTTCAGCTTCCCTCCGCCGGTATGATCCGGATCAGGTGATTAAGGGACTCTCTCAGTCTGTCACACTCATGCCACAGACACCCCTAGCCAAATAAACCTGATACAAAAGCCATGCTCAGAGCATGTTCACGCCTACATTATTCACAAACTCAACATAAATGAAGGCAAACCTGCACCAGGTCACATAATCGACACAGTATACCCCGATTCCCTGCCCATAGCGCATTTTGAAAAAAATGCGGTAATCACCCACCCAATAAACCAAGAAAAATCAAAGAACCGCTAAATTACGATTATTTTTTATTGATATTTCAACACCTAAAGTGTATCAAAGATACGAAATTCCTCCCCCGAAAACAAACCCATCTCTATCACCAACAGACCCACCCAGTTCTACAAAGCCCCTACATCGACACAGGAAAAGCCATATTCACATACACACTACCCCTCAGGAATCTTGCCCGAAAGACGTAAAAAAAGTAGGCTAAGTCCTCTGCCACACCAAACCATAATAAAATTCAGGAAATCTCGTATGATGGCAAACCGCTTTGAAAAAGCCCGATTCAATATGGTGGAACAACAAATTCGCCCCTGGGAAGTAATTGATTCCAAAGTATTATCTCTGATGGGACAGCTACCAAGAGAGGCCTTTGTTCCTGAGAATTATCAAGACTTGGCCTATGCCGACATTGAAATTCCGATTGGCCATGGCCAGCGCATGATGTTTCCCAAAATTGAAGCCCGCCTATTGCAGGCGCTCGATTTGCGATCCAGCGACAAAGTTCTGGAAGTCGGAACCGGAAGTGGTTACCTCACCGCCTGCCTAGCAAGTCTCTCCCAGCAAGTCGTCAGCATCGATTTACATCAGGACTTTACTGAAGCTGCCGCGATAAAACTGGATCAGCAAGCCTTGAAAAATGTCACGCTTCTGACCGGCGACGCACTGACCACTCTACTGGAAGAGGGCCCTTTTGACGCCATTGCTGTCACCGGCTCCCTACCCACCAGCCAACAGGCTGAAATCTTTCGTCAACAGCTAACCCAGGGTGGACGTATGTTTGTCGTCATCGGCACCCCACCTGCGATGGAGTGTTTGTTGATCACACGACATAAAGAAAAAGTATTCCAGGAAGAAGCTATTTTCGAATCCGAATTGACCGCCCTGGAGAATGCCCCGGCACCTGTGGAGTTTGAGTTCTAAGGCCCTAACCTCCCCTGATGCCATCCCTCGGCCGTACTTACCGCAAAGTGTATAGCCACGATAACTAGAGAGAGATATCATGAGCACAATCAGAAATGCACTACCTCTGACTCACGCCACTAACAGTCAGCTACTGATTATCAACACCCAGGAGAAGCTGACCAAGGCGATGCCCGCGTCTGATCAGGAACAGATGATTCCAAGCATCATTCAGTTGAGCAAGGCGGCCGGTCTGCTGGATATCCCTATCATCCTCTCCGAACATTATGGAAAGGGTTTGGGCAACACTCTTTCAGAGATTGCCGAACACCTGCCCCCCTATATAAAAGCTAAGGATAAACTCACCTTCTCCTGCTGCACAGCACCTGGCTTTGAAGAGGAATTGGGAGAAAACAGTGATCGCAAGCAGATTGTTATTGTAGGCCTGGAGGCTCATATCTGCATTTTACAAACGGCAGCTGGACTCCAACAGTGGGGATATCAGGTATTTGTAGTCGAGGATGCCATTTCATCGCGCAAGCCAGTCCATCGTGAAAACGCGATTTGTCGTATGCGACAAGGTGGCATCCATATCACGAATATGGAATCTGTAATATTTGAATGGGTAGGAGATGCCAACCATCCGAAGTTTAAGGAAGTATCCCAATTGGTTCGATAGGAGTGGTGTCCTTCTATCCAAGCACCAGAGTAACACACCACTTATATGCGCATGACTCAACCTAATAAAAAGCCCGGCCAAGCCGGGCTTTTGTATACTCTTGGAAGCGATGAAACTTCAGGCGGTCTTTTTATTACGAGACCAGCCGACAAAACCTAACATCGCAGAACCAAATAACCAGACGGCACCTGGCACAGGAACAGCCGATACAGGCGTAGGTGTAAAACCAGTGATTTCGTAATCAATAGCTGTGTCGCCACCAAATTCTTGTCCCAGACGAATACCAACAAACTCAAAACTGTCGAAATCCAGAACGCTTGGAAGACTATCGTTTGAAAAAGCAGAAAGAGTACCATCATACATTTCTACGATACTCAAAGTGGCACTATCGGAAGAGATCTCGAACGTGTCATCAAGCACAACATCATCATTGTAGACATGGACATCAAATGCACTAAAATTGAAATCCGCACTATCTTGAGGGCCACCACTTACAGAGCCTGAGAAAAACCCCGCACCAGTATACAAACCGTGGTTGGCCGAAGGATCACTATCCGTTATTGTGTCATCATAGCCGAATGTACCAATAATCGTTGCACTTGCATCATCCCCACCTATTGCTGAGTAGTCATAGGACACGATAGCTGCTGATGAAACACTTGATGCTGCCGCACAAGCCAGAAATAGAAAACTGCGTAATACCATAATTAATTCTCCCCAAATCCCTTCAAAACAAGTAAAACGTTTATATCCTAAATAAACATCAAACAATTTAGAACTTCCGATACTAGATACCATCCAACAAAAGATCAAGCACCGGCCCTAATTAATATCCTAAAAAAATCAATTAGACAGTGTGAAGTGTGCGCTTGTGGGAGGTGCAGGTCAAGGTTCGCTCCTGCACATCTGTGTGCAGGAATAGTTGCGCATCCCTGCACAGTGCACAATAACTCACTATTTCAATAAGTTACAACGCTACCACCAGTGTGCCACTCACACTGTAGCATGAGTCACCCGATAGGTGACCATGAGCACCGAAGCTATTTCCTTAAAACCAGGAATCAACTATTAGATATAGATAGAATGGAGCGATCAACTGATTTTTTTAGGTTTAACGACACATAATCGATAGATAATAAGTCTGAGGAGCCCGCCATGTTGAACTACGCCAAAATCTACCAGCACTCCCTGGATAACCCCCAAGCATTTTGGGGCAATGTTGCTATGGAACTGCACTGGAACAAACCATGGGACAAAGCCTTAGACGTGACAGCCAAACCCTCCCCACGCTGGTTTGTTGGCGGTCGGCTCAATACCTGCTTTAATGCCCTCGACCGACATATCGAAGCCGGACAGGGTGAACAGATTGCTCTGATTTATGACAGCCCAATTATCGGACAAAAACAGCGCTATACCTATCGTGAACTACGCGACAGTGTCGCAAAACTGGCAGGGGCCATCAGCGCAAATGGGGTAACTAAAGGCGACCGGGTCATTGTCTATATGCCAATGATTCCAGAAGCAGCCATCGCAATGCTGGCTTGTGCGCGGATTGGCGCGATCCATTCTGTCGTGTTTGGTGGCTTTGCAGCCAAAGAGCTGGCCACTCGTATTGATGACTGTCAACCAAAAATGGTGCTCTCTGCCTCCTGCGGCATTGAACCGAATCGTCTAGTAGACTACAAACCGTTAATCGATGAAGCCATCGAACTTTCACAACACAAACCACAAACCTGCATCATCAAACAACGTGAGCAGCTCAGCGCTGAACTAATCTCCGGGCGCGATCTCGACTGGGATGAGGTTCTGGCTCAGGCCAAACCGGCAGATTGCATTCCTGTGGAGGCTACTGATCCCCTCTATATCCTCTATACCTCAGGCACCACCGGACAACCAAAGGGTGTGGTCAGAGACAACGGTGGACACGCTGCCGCTCTGCTCTGGTCAATGAAAAACATCTATAACGTCAGACCGGGGGATGTCTATTGGGCAGCCTCGGATGTTGGCTGGGTAGTAGGCCATAGCTACATTGTCTATGGGCCTCTGCTGGCAGGTTGCACAACCGTGATCTATGAAGGAAAGCCTGTGGGTACACCCGATCCAGGGGCTTTCTGGCGGGTGATCAGTGAGTATGGAATCAAAGTCATGTTTACCGCACCAACCGCATTCCGAGCCATCAAAAAAGAGGATCCACAAGGTGCGTATATGTCGAAGTATGACATCAGTTGCATGGACACACTCTATCTGGCGGGCGAACGTTGCGACCCCGATACCCTCCACTGGGCGGAAACCATGTTGCAAAAACCAGTCATTGACCATTGGTGGCAAACCGAGACTGGCTGGGCCATTGCAGCAAATCCAATGGGCATTACGCCAATGCCGGTAAAGGCAGGCTCCCCCACAGTCGCGATGGTTGGCTATGATGTACGCATTCTCGACGATCAAGGGAAAGAGAAGCCTGCTGGCGAGATGGGCGATATTGTAATCAAACAGCCCTTACCACCCTCCTGCCTGCCAACGCTATGGAAAAGCGAACAACGCTTTATTGACACCTATCTGCATGCCCATCCTGGCTACTACCTGACCGGTGATGCCGGTTACAAGGACGAGGATGGTTATCTGTGGATCATGAGCCGTACTGACGATGTGATCAATGTCGCTGGGCACCGCCTCTCCACAGGTCAGATGGAAGAGGTACTGGCCTACCACGCGGATGTAGCGGAGTGTGCGGTCATCGGCGTCTCTGATACCTTGAAGGGTCAGTTACCCCTCGGTCTCGTGGTCCTCAAAACCGGGAGCGACCGCCCCATTGACGAACTCTGCTCTGAACTGATTGCGCTGGTACGCAACCAGATCGGCCCGGTAGCAGCATTCAAACACATTGCTATTGTTAAACCTAAAAAAATCAGTTGACCGCTCCCTTCTAATAACAGGTATCTGATTTTGAAGAAAATAGCTTCGATGGTGATGGTGCCCTGCACCACCACAAGCGCACTCTTCACGCTGTCCAACTGATCTTTTTAGGTTAAACGCTTGCCAAAAACCCGTTCCGGCAAGATTCTGCGTGGCACCATGGTAAAAATCGCTGATGGAAATAAGTGGAAAATGCCTGCCACGATCGACGACCCAGCCATTCTGGATGAGATATCGGAATCCCTGACCAAGATAGGCTTTGCAAAATAATCGTCCCCTCAGGACAGGTGGTCAGAGGCCCATCTCAAACCCAAAAGTGTCGACACTATTTTATTTTTAAGCTATAAATAGCCCTTAACTCGAAGCGTTTTTAATATTTTGTCGACACTTTATGAAAACATGCAAAATCACATCACACCCCAAAAAACAGCCCCGCTCAGCATTACCCTGACAGATCGGCTCTTTGATAGCCTGCAGCGAGCCATCGTCGAGGGGGAGATAGCCTCTGGCAGTAAAATCAGCGAACCGGAGCTAGCTCGACAATACAGGGTCAGCCGAGGCTCGTTACGAGAAGCCATTGGGCGACTCGAAGCGAGGAAGTTGGTGGAGCGCAAACCCAATCTGGGTGCCCGTGTGGTAACACTCTCCTATGAACAACTGATTGAAATCTTTCAAGTGCGTGAAGCCTTGGAGGGTATGGCCGCACGACTGGCCGCGCAAAACATGAGTGACCAGGAGATCAGCGAACTGCAAACCCTGCTCACGGAACATGGACAACAGATAGAGGAACAGCAAGGTCAGGCCTATTTTCAAAAGCAGGGTGACCTGGATTTCCATTACCGGATCGTTCAAGGCAGTAAAAACCGCCAACTGATCGGTTTGTTGTGTAACGATCTCTATCACCTGCTGCGCATGTACCGTTATCAATTCGGTATGCGCAGCAAACGCTCACAGCAAGCTTATAACGAACACCACTTTCTATTAAACGCCATCGTCGCGAGAGACGCGGAGATGGCCGAGTTATTGATGCGCCAACATATTCGTTCCTCACAAAGGAATGTTGAGGGCGTTTTTTTGAACCTAAATAGTGAGCTATGAAGAGAAGCAGTCATTAACTGAGCCTATTTTCACCAATAGAGCCTAACCATCAGACAATCCCGAAATAGATATTCCAAGAGGAGTTGAGATGACCACCAGCACAACCCCCGGCGCTCGCTTTCGCACCGCCATAGAAACCGAAAAACCGTTGCAGTGCGTAGGAGCCATCAATGCTTACCACGCACGTCTCGCAGAAGCTTCTGGCTTTCATTCACTCTATCTCTCTGGTGGTGGCGTAGCGGCAGGTTCTTGTGGCATTCCGGACTTGGGTATCACTACCATGGAGGATGTATTGACCGATCTACGGCGCATCACCGAAGTAACCGAGCTACCCATTTTAGTCGATATCGACACTGGGTGGGGAGGTGCATTCAACATTGCTCGCGCAACACGAAACATGAATAAATTTGGTGCTGCCGCACTGCACATCGAAGATCAGGTACAACAGAAGCGCTGCGGCCACCGCCCCAATAAAGCCATCGTCAGCGAAAACGAGATGGTCGATCGCATCAAGGCGGCGGTTGACGCGAAACTAGACAGCGATTTTATCGTCATGGCACGCACCGACGCATTGGCAGTGGAAGGCATGCAGTCTGCGATCGACCGGGCCTGTGCTTGCGTCGAGGCTGGCGCGGATATGATCTTTCCCGAGGCAATGACAGAGCTGGGTCAATACCGAGAATTTGTCGCAGCGGTGAAGGTTCCGGTGCTAGCCAATATTACCGAGTTCGGATCAACACCCCTATTCAGCATCGAAGAGCTGACATCCGCTGGAGTTAGCATTGCCCTCTATCCTTTAAGTGCCTTTCGTGCGGCGAATGCTGCAGCGCTTAAGGTCTATCAAACCTTACGCAAAGAAGGCTCTCAACAAGGAGTGGTCGATATCATGCAGAGCCGTGCTGATCTCTATAACTACCTTGGCTATCATGACTTTGAACAGAAGCTGGATCAACTATTCACTGCTGAAGACAAGGCTAGGCAAACCTTTAGCTAAATATTCAAGCGCATCAAAGGAGGACGCCCAATGAGCGAGCCAAATCAAATCTTGCCAAAGGCCAAAAAATCAGTCGCACTGTCAGGTACTGCGGCCGGTAACACGGCCATTTGCACTGTCGGGCGCACCGGCAACGATCTGCACTACCGTGGCTACGATATTCTCGATTTTGCCGAAAAGGCCGAGTTCGAAGAGATCGCCTATCTACTGATACAGGGTCATCTGCCAACCCTGGCGGAGCTTAAAGCATACAAAGCAAAACTGAAATCAATGCGCGGTCTGCCGCTCGCCGTCAAACAGGCACTGGAAGCGATTCCCGCCTCAGCCCACCCCATGGACGTGATGCGTACCGCCTGCTCGGTAATGGGAAGCTGTATCCCTGAAAAAGAGGCCCACCCCGCCTCAGAAGCCAGAGAACTAATCAACCGAATGATGGCCAGCTTTGGCTCGGCTCTGCTCTACTGGTATCACTATGCGATGAATGGTAGACGCATCGAGGTAGAGACTGACGAAGACTCCATTGGCGGTCACTTTCTGCATCTATTGCATGGTGAGAAGCCCAAGGCGTCCTGGGTGCGAGCCATGCACACCTCGCTGGTGCTCTATGCTGAGCATGAGTTCAACGCCTCAACCTTCACTGCTCGCGTTATCGCTGGCACCAACTCCGATATCTACTCCGCCATCACCGGTGCCATTGGCGCCCTGCGTGGCCCAAAGCATGGCGGCGCCAATGAAGAGGCCTTCCGCATCCAAAACCGCTACCACAATGCAGACGATGCAGAGGCGGATATCCGCAAGCGGGTTGGGCGCAAAGAGATCGTGATCGGCTTCGGTCATCCAGTCTACACCGTTGGCGATCCCCGTAACGAGGTCATTAAACGGGTAGCCAACAACCTCTCCGAAGAGAATGGCAACATGACGATGTTTCATGTGGCCGAGCGATTGGAAGCCGTCATGTGGGAGATTAAAAAGATGTTCCCCAACCTGGACTGGTTCTCTGCTGTCTCCTATAACCAGATGGGCGTACCGACTGACATGTTCACTCCGCTGTTTGTCATCTCCCGTATCACTGGCTGGGGTGCGCATGTGATTGAGCAGCGCGAAGACGGCAAAATCATTCGACCTTCGGCAAACTATAACGGACCAGAGAATCGCAAATTCATACCGATTGAAGAGCGAAGATGAACACAGAATACAGAAAGCCCCTACCGGGCAGCGACCTGGACTACTTCGATACCCGCGAGGCGATCGAAACGATCCAGCCCGGCGCCTACGATAAGCTCCCCTACACCTCACGTGTGTTGGCAGAGCAGCTGGTGCGCCGCTGCGATCCAGCCACGCTGGAAGATTCACTGAAACAGATCATCGGACGCAAACAAGATCTCGACTTTCCCTGGTATCCGGCGCGGGTGGTCTGTCACGACATTCTCGGCCAAACTGCTTTGGTCGATCTAGCAGGGCTGCGTGATGCCATTGCCAGTAAAGGTGGCAACCCAGCCAAAGTGAATCCTGTGGTGCCAACCCAACTGATTGTTGACCATTCACTGGCAGTGGAACATGCCGGTTTTGAAACCGATGCCTTTGAGAAGAACCGAGCCATCGAAGAGCGCCGTAACAAGGACCGCTTTCACTTCATTGAGTGGTGCAGGAGCGCCTTTGATAACGTCAATGTAATCCCCGCTGGTAACGGCATTATGCACCAGATAAACCTGGAGAAGATCTCTCCGGTCATTCAGACATGCGATGGCGTGGCCTTTCCCGATACCTGTGTCGGCACCGATAGCCACACACCTCACATTGATGCCCTAGGGGTAATCGCCATCGGCGTTGGCGGCTTGGAAGCTGAAACCGTGATGCTCGGACGTCCCTCCATGATGCGCTTGCCGGAGATTGTTGGCGTCAAGCTAACCGGCAGACGCCAACCGGGTATCACAGCAACCGATATCGTATTGGCGCTGACCGAGTTCCTACGTTCAGAGCGAGTTGTCTCCGCCTATCTGGAATTCTTCGGCGAAGGAGCCAAAAGCCTCACCCTCGGCGACCGTGCCACGATCTCCAACATGACCCCTGAATTTGGCGCCTCTGCCGGTCTCTTCTATATAGATAGCCAAACTATCGACTACTTGAAACTAACCGGCCGCGAAGCAGAACAGATCAAACTCATTGAGCACTACGCCAAGACAACCGGCCTATGGGTTGATAGCTTGGCAAAAGCTGAATATGAGCGCACGTTAACCTTTGATCTCTCAACTGTCGAGCGCAACATGGCAGGCCCCTCCAGCCCCCACCGCCGCTTGCCGACCAGCTCACTGGCCAAGCGTGGCATTGCTAGTCAATGGAAAGAGAAACCAAGTGAGATGCCCGACGGTGCTGTGATCATTGCTGCCATCACCAGCTGTACCAACACTTCCAATCCGCGCAATGTAGTGGCTGCAGCGCTACTAGCACGCAAAGCCAACGAACGGGGATTGGCACGCAAGCCCTGGGTAAAGACCTCCTTCGCGCCAGGTTCCAAAGTGGCGAAGCTCTACTTGGAAGAGGCAGGATTGCTGACAGAACTTGAGAAGCTTGGCTTTGGTATCGTTGCCTACGCCTGTACTACCTGCAATGGCATGAGCGGTGCACTCGACCCAAAAATTCAGCAGGAGATCATTAACCGCGATCTTTACACCACCGCCGTCCTCTCCGGCAACCGCAACTTCGACGGCCGCATCCACCCCTACGCCAAGCAGGCCTTCCTCGCCTCACCGCCATTGGTCGTAGCCTATGCCATCGCCGGCACAATACGTTTCGACATCGAAAAGGATGCGCTGGGCCACAACAAAGAGGGTAACCCGATCACCCTAAAAGATATCTGGCCCAGCGACGAAGAGATCGATGCCATCATCAAGACCTCGGTAAAGCCAGAGCAGTTCCAGCAGATCTACACCCCCATGTTCCAGGTCAAGGCTGCTGAAGCGGCCAAAAGCCCGCTCTACGATTGGCGTCCGCAGAGCACCTACATCCGTCGTCCGCCCTACTGGGAAGGTGCGCTGGCTGGTAAACGCAGCCTCAAAGGTATGCGCCCGCTGGCGGTACTGGGCGATAACATTACCACCGACCACCTGTCGCCCTCCAACGCCATCCTGCCCAGCAGTGCAGCCGGGGAGTACCTGGACAAGATGGGACTGCTTGAGGAGGACTTCAACTCCTACGCCACCCATCGCGGCGACCATCTGACTGCCCAGCGTGCCACCTTCGCCAATCCGAAACTGCTCAATGAAATGTGCTGCGACGAAAAAGGCAAAATCATCCAAGGTTCCCTGGCACGCCTGGAACCCGAAGCTCAACAGATGCGCATGTGGGATGTGATCGAACACTACATGCAGCGCAAGCAACCGCTGATCATTGTCGCCGGCGCCGATTATGGCCAAGGCTCCTCTCGCGACTGGGCGGCCAAGGGTGTCCGTCTAGCAGGTGTGGAAGCGATCCTAGCTGAGGGATTCGAACGCATACACCGTACCAACCTAGTGGGCATGGGCGTGCTACCCCTTGAATTCAAGCCTGGAGAGAACCGCCATACCTACGCCATAAATGGCAGCGAAACCTTCGACATCATTGGTAAGTACGCTCCGCGTGCCGAGTTAACCGTCATCATGCAGCGCCGAAATGGCGAAACGGTTGAGATTACTACCATTTGTCGACTCGATACTACCGAGGAGGTTTCTATCTATGATGCGGGAGGCGTTTTACAACGCTTTGCTCAAGATTTTCTGAAGGCAGAAATGGCTTGATGCCTATCTTCCGAGAGTAAGAAGGAGTCAATCACCCCATGAACCACCCACCGCAAATCAAAATCCCTGCCACCTACCTACGCGGTGGTACCAGCAAAGGCGTCTTCTTCAACCTTAAAGACCTACCAGCAGCCGCCCAGGTGCCAGGTGAAGCCCGTGACAAACTTCTTTTGCGCGTCATCGGCAGCCCCGACCCCTACGGCAAACAGACCGATGGGATGGGAGGTGCCACCTCGAGTACCAGCAAAACGGTGATCCTGGCAAAAAGCGAGAAGCCAGGTCACGATGTGGACTATCTGTTTGGTCAAGTCTCTATCGATAAACCCTTTGTCGATTGGAGCGGTAACTGCGGCAACCTCACTGCGGCGGTTGGCTCCTTCGCTATCACCAGTGGTCTTATCGACCCTCAACGTATCCCCAATAATGGTATTGCGGTTATACGCATCTGGCAGAAAAACATCCAAAAGAGCATCCTAGCCTATGTGCCTATCAGCAATGGCCGGGTACAAGAGACTGGCGACTTTGAACTCGATGGCGTCACCTTCCCTGCAGCAGAGGTTAAGATCGAATTCATCCGCCCAATCGATCCCTCAGAGGCCATGTTCCCCACTGGTAAGCTGGTAGATGAGTTAGAGGTTCCCGGCATCGGCACCTTCAAAGCTACTATGATCAACGCCGGCATCCCTACCATTTTCCTCAATGCCGATGAGATCGGCTACACAGGTACAGAACTACAAGCCACCATCAATGAAGACCCGGCAGCCCTACAACGCTTTGAGACCATCCGCGCCTATGGCGCTATTAAAATGGGTCTGATCGAAAAAGTAGAAGAAGCCGCCACACGTCAACACACTCCCAAGGTAGCCTTCATCGCCCCACCACAAGACTACTTAGCCTCTAGCGGCAAGCCGATCAAAGCAAGTAATATCGATATCAACGTTCGCGCCTTATCGATGGGCAGACTTCATCACGCTATGATGGGCACTGCTGCAGTTGCCATCGGTACCGCCGCTGCCATTCCAGGTACTTTAGTCAACCTGTCGGCAGGCGGTGGCGACCGGGAGTCAGTCACCTTCGGCCACCCCTCCGGCACTCTAAAAGTCGGTGCGGCAGCGATTCAACAAAACGGCAACTGGATCGTCGAAAAAGTGGTGATGAGTCGTAGTGCACGTGTTTTGATGGAGGGATGGGTACGAATACCAGGAGATGCCATCTAATTTTCCATGTTCGATGTGCACTATCCATACTGTGACTAAGTTGCTATATTTATCTGAAATATGATTCTATGGGGTTAGCCATCCTATGGTGAGTTACGCTACAGTATGAATTGCGAACTTATAACCCTGTTCAAGGATGCACAATTATTATAGGCACATGGATGCGCAGAAGCGACCCTTGCTCTGCCCCCTCCACACACACTTCAGCTCAGATTCTGCTCTGTACAGCTGTGTGTTCCTACCCAAGCTGGGATGGATTCGTTACCGCATAGGAATCGCCTTCTTTAGGGCAGCGAGGCTGTCAATCTTAAAATCATGGTTACCATTTTAAATAACGAAATTGA
>JARRQF010000193.1:0-7466 GCA_037382065.1 Candidatus Thiodiazotropha sp.
AAGCCTGCTCAGGCCAGGATACTGCGTTGCAATGCTTGAAAAGGGCGAGCCATTCCCTGCGCCTTGTCTCCTGGCCTGAGCAGGCTTCTATCATCGTCAATTTGTATGAAGCACCACATTAGCTCAAAATAGCAATAGACTCATCTCTTGAGCTTGATTCAGGTTAGAATAGATTCCACACTGGAACGTCAGATGGGTCGTTCCCAAATAACATACTATTCAAGCAACCGTGGTCGCAGTTTTATCCTGTACCTCTATTAAATAACTCTGGTGAGACATGCCGGCGAGTTTTGTACATCTTCGTGTTCATTCAGAATATTCCCTGGTCGATGGCTTAGTGCGCGTCAAACCCCTGGTCAAACAGGTGGCCGAGAACGGTATGCCAGCTGTGGCCCTTACCGATCAGTCGAATATGTTTGCTTTGGTGCGTTTTTATCAGGCGGCACTGGCTGCTGGCGTCAAGCCCATTGCCGGGGTGGATGCCTGGATAAACAATCCAGATGATGTCAACACGCCTTATCGACTGGTATTGCTAGTACAGAACCAAGCTGGCTACAAGAACCTGACTCGGCTGGTATCGCGCAGCTATCGAGAAGGGCAGCATCTGGGGAAGCCGCTGATGGAGCGAGCGTGGCTAGCAGGTAACACTGAGGGCCTGATTGCCCTTTCTGCGGGCCGACATGGGGATGTAGGAAGGGCTTTGCTGGCTGGAAATCATGCTGAGGCTGAGCGGCTACTCAAGCAATGGCTCGAACTGTTTGGTGACCGCTACTATCTTGAGTTGCATCGTACCGGGCGTCCTGATGAGGAGCGCTGTCTGCATGACAGCGTGGCATTAGCCTTGGATTATGGGGTTCCTGTCGTTGCGACCAACGATACACACTTTCTGCATCGTGAGGATTTCGATGCCCATGAAGTACGAGTCTGTATCCATGAAGGGCGCACCATTGATGATCCCCGCCGCCCAAAAAACTACACCGAACAGCAATATCTGAGAACGCCAGAAGAGATGCAGGAGCTGTTTTCCGATATCCCGGAAGCCCTGCAAAATACCGTAGAGATCGCTAAGCGCTGCACCATCGAACTAACCCTGGGGAAAAACTTTCTACCCGATTTTCCTATCCCCGAAGGTATGACCATTGAGGAGTTTCTGGCCGCTGAGTCACACAAAGGGCTTGAATGGAGGCTGCAGCAGCTACTTGATACCGAAGCCCCTGAATTCCAAGAGCAGCGAAAGAGTTATGATGAACGTTTACAGATGGAGTTGGATGTCATCAACTCAATGGGATTTCCCGGCTACTTCCTGATCGTCGCCGACTTCATTCAATGGGCGAAGGATAACGATGTCCCAGTGGGCCCAGGACGTGGTTCAGGCGCAGGCTCACTGGTTGCCTATGCACTTAAAATTACCGATCTGGACCCCATTGAACATGAGCTGCTGTTCGAGCGTTTTCTCAATCCTGAACGTGTCTCCATGCCCGACTTCGATGTGGATTTCTGCATGGATAAGCGAGATCAGGTGATTGACTACGTAGCTCAGCGCTATGGCCGGGATTCCGTCTCCCAGATCATCACTTATGGTTCGATGGCGGCCAAGGCCGTGGTGCGGGACGTTGGAAGGGTGCTTGGCCACCCCTACGGTTTTACTGATCGGGTAGCAAAGATGATCCCTTTTGAGATCGGCATGACCCTTGCCAAGGCATTGACTGAGAGTGATGATCTGAAGCAAGCCTATGCGACCGATGAAGAGGTTGGCGAACTCATCGACATGGCGAAAAAGCTAGAAGGCTGTGCGCGTAACGCTGGCAAGCATGCGGGTGGTGTGGTTATCGCTCCTGGTCTGCTGACCGACTTTACGCCACTCTACTGCGAAGCCAATGGCGATGGTCTGGTCACCCAGTTTGATAAGGACGACGTTGAGAAGGTTGGATTGGTTAAATTCGACTTTCTCGGATTGCGTACTCTGACAATTGTCGATTGGGCGCTTAAAGCCGTTAATGAAGTACGGGCGAAGCAAGGCCTCGAAGCAATAGACATCAGCGCCATTGAAATGGATGACGAGGCCTCCTTTCAACTTCTCAAGAGCGCCGAGACCACGGCGGTGTTTCAGTTGGAATCACGGGGTATGAAGGAGTTGATTAAAAAGCTCCAGCCCGACTGTTTTGGAGATATTACCGCTTTGGTGGCCCTGTTTCGGCCGGGCCCCCTGCAATCGGGTATGGTGGACGATTTCATAAACCGCAAACATGGTCGCGCTGAGGTTGCCTACCCCCACCCGGATTTGGAACCAATTCTCAAGCCCACCTATGGTGTTATTCTTTACCAGGAGCAGGTTATGCAGATTGCTCAGGTGCTGGCTGGTTACTCTCTGGGCGGCGCCGATTTGCTGCGCCGAGCCATGGGTAAGAAAAAACCAGAAGAGATGGCCAAGCAGGGTGAGATTTTTCGTAAAGGTGCCGTTAAGCGGGGCGTAGAGGAGGAGACGGCCGCTTACATCTTCGATCTGATGGAGAAGTTTGCCGGATATGGATTCAATAAATCTCACTCCGCTGCCTATGCCCTTGTCTCCTACCAGACGATGTGGCTTAAGGCGCACTATCCGGCGGCCTTCATGGCAGCAGTCTGCTCTGCCGATATGGATAATACCGATAAGGTGGTGCCGCTAATCGAAGAGTGTCGGCGTATGAAGCTTAAAGTAGAAGCTCCACAGGTCAATCTCTCCAAATATAAATTTACCGCTACCGATGACAATACTGTGGTCTATGGTCTTGGTGCAATCAAGGGTGTGGGCGAATCGGCGATCGAAGCGATTATTGATGAACGTGATAGCAACGGTCCCTTCGATGACATTTTCGAATTCTGTCGGCGTATCGACATGCGCAAGGTCAATCGACGGGTAATGGAATCACTGATCCGTGCTGGAGCACTGGATGGTCTGGGCGCCAACCGAGCCACCCTGACCCTGCAACTACCTCTGGCCCTGAAGCTGGCCGAACAACACCATGCTATGCAGGAAGTGGGGCAGAATGATCTGTTCGGTATGGGGGATCCGCAGCCGGCCGAAGCCAGTCATGCTCAGGTGATCCCCAAAGATATTCAAGAGTGGGAGGAGGAGCAACGCCTTCAAGGAGAGAAAGAGACCCTTGGCCTCTATCTCACAGGTCACCCGATTGACCGATATGCAGCAGAACTTGAGCATATTGGTTGTAGCCGGATTGGCAACCTGACTCTGGATGCTTCACCAATTCCCGGACAGAGGCGGCGTGGGGTTCCGGTGGTGGTTACCGGCCTAGTGGTTACCGCCAGTCATCGTCAGACACCACGTGGTCGTATGGGGACCCTGGTGCTTGATGATCGTACTGGACGCATTGAATGTACTTTGTTTAGCGAAGCCTATGAGCAGCATCGGGAGTTAATAGCAGCAGATAAGATTTTAGTGGTTTCAGGCAGCCTGACTTATGACGAATATCGGGGTGGGCTGAGCATCCGTGCCGATAACATGCTGACCTTTGAACAGGCTCGCTCCCACTACGCTGGGCTGTTGACAATTAGTATGGCGTTGAATGGATCAGCTCCTTCAACGCTGTGCGAAAAACTTGAGCAGATCCTTACCCCTTTTCAGGGTGGTTCCACCGCAATTCGTCTCCACTATCAGACGCCCTTGGCCTGTGGTGATATCCAGTTGGGTCAAGAGTGGCGGGTCAATCCCACCGATGAATTGTTAAGGCGTCTGGAACAGCTCTTCGGTTCTGGTTCGGTTCAGGTTGGCTATCGCCAAACGGCTGCAAAGCCAAAGAGCCGCAAAGCTGGTGCAAACTGATGAGTGCCATTGGAATGGCAGCGGCTACGATGCCAGAGGTTGCTGGCTTTTTCGTTGTGTTCTCCTAAGAGATAGAGTGGTATAGACTGTCCTAACCTTTTTGATTCCGGTATATTCCGCCCATGGACTTGAACTTTTTAGAATTCGAACAACCTATCGCAGAACTTGAAGCGAAGATCGAAGAGCTTCGTCTGGTTGGCAGTGATAATGAAATCAATATTCAGGATGAGATTGCGCGTCTTGAGAGCAAGTGTCAGACCTTGACCGAGTCGATCTTCTCCAATCTGAAACCTTGGGATATCTCCCAGCTCTCCCGTCATCCTCTACGGCCCTATGTGCTCGACTATATCGATCGAATTTTCGATGAATTTCACGAACTGCATGGTGATCGTGCCTTTGCCGACGACCACGCCATTGTAGGGGGCGTTGCTCGCCTGGAAGGGAGGCCGGTAATGGTGATCGGCCACCAGAAGGGGCGTGATACCAAAGAAAAGCTAAACCGCAACTTTGGTATGCCTCGCCCAGAGGGTTATCGCAAAGCACTGCGTCTGATGGAGATGGCAGAGCGCTTTAATTTGCCAATCCTAACCTTTATCGATACTCCTGGAGCCTATCCTGGCGTAGGAGCGGAAGAGCGGGGACAGAGTGAGGCGATTGCTCGCAATCTGAAAGCTATGTCCGGTTTACGTACCCCAATAATCTGTACGGTGATTGGTGAGGGTGGTTCCGGTGGCGCACTGGCGATTGGTGTTGGTGACCGCATTGTCATGCTGCAATACAGCACCTACTCTGTCATTTCTCCCGAAGGCTGTGCTACCATACTTTGGAAGAGTGCTGATAAGGCGTCACTAGCTGCTGAAGCTATGGGCATCACCTCTGAGCGGCTAAAAGAGCTGGAGCTGATTGATGAGATTGTACCCGAGCCTTTGGGGGGCGCTCATCGGGATATCGAGACAATGGCCAAGAATCTCAAACGCTCCTTGGTGGAGGGGCTGGATAACCTCACAAACATGGCGATCGATAAAATGCTTGATACCCGTTATCGACGGTTGATGCATTACGGTCAGTACTCAGGGGAGTAAGGACTTCGAGGTCTCCTTTGTCCCTCGCTCAACGGTTACTCAAAACACTTACCACGCTGCCGCAGGCGAAGTGTTGCTACTTGGCCTTCAGCGGAGGGCTGGACTCCTGTGTACTACTTCATCTACTGGCCGAACTCAGGCCAAAACTGGCCTATCCGCTGCAAGCCATTCATGTGCATCATGGCCTGCAAAGTGGAGCCAATAGCTGGCAGAGCCATTGCGAAGCGCTCTGTTCGGCCTATGATATTCCACTACAAAGTCTCTCACTGAATCTGTCACCCAAGTCAGGCCAGAGTCTGGAAGCCCTTGCCCGTGAGGCCCGATATGAGTCAATCTCACAGTGCATGGCAGCAGGGGATCTGCTGTTAACCGCACAGCATCAGGATGATCAGGCAGAGACCTTGCTGCTGCAATTGATGAGGGGTAGTGGTCCGGCAGGCTTGGCAGCAATGCCATTGCTCGCTCGATTTGAGCCCGGTTGGCTGGCCAGACCGCTCTTACAGGAGTCCCGGCAGACACTAGAAGAGTATGCTCGACAGCAGGGACTTAACTGGCAAGAGGACCCATCAAACAGAGATCAACGTTTCGATCGAAATTTTATTCGTCACCAGGTTATGCCACTATTGCGCTCCCGTTGGCCATCTGCATCGGTGACTCTGTCTCGGGCGGCACGTTTCAGCGGAGAGTTGCTGGCTCTGGCGAATGAAGAGCTAGAAGAGGATCTTCTCCAGGTTCGCTGTGATAATTCAGAAGCGCTCTCAATTTCCGCACTCAGAACATTTCACTCGGTTCGCTTGAGACATCTACTACGCCATTGGCTGGCGCAATGCGGCGCTTCCATGCCGAGTTCCAAAAAGCTAGCGCGGATTGAACGAGAGTTGGTTTTCGGTCGCATCGACGCCTCACCGCTGGTTGTCTGGGGTGGATGGGAGATGCGTCGATACCGTGATCAGTTATTCCTGGCCCCAAGCAAACCCCCGGAACAACCCCTCGAAACGATTATCTGGAGAGATAAACAGACCTTGGAACTACCCAGGGGATTAGGTCGATTGATTGCCATACCCGAAGAGGTAGGGTTGAAAGCGACGCGTTGGCGAGAAGCTGAGGTGGAGATTCGATTTCGCCATGGAGGAGAGCGCTGTCAGCCGCAAGGGCGGGATTATCACCGACCGCTGAAAAAGCTGCTCCAAGAGTGGGGTATCCCCCCCTGGGAGCGAGACCAGCTCCCCCTTATCTACCTGGATGGCGAGTTAGCCGCGATTCCGGGGCGCTTAATCTGTCAGCCATTTGTGGCAGCAGAAGGAGAAGCGGCCATTCAGATTCATTGGCAGTTTTGTCTTCCTATTCAGCTTGTGGTGGGTAGTTAATGGCTGGACATGCTGGGGTTCACACCGCTCACCCACAACCTACGCGGTTGAGAAAGGTATTCAGCTGCTGAGGTTTGGGAGTAATAACAACTCAATGTAAAAAGGTAAACATCCGTTTGCGATAGCGACTGACTAACTCCCCCTGCCCACCCAACATATCGAAAATTCGCAACATCTCTTTCTGTGCCAGGTTATCCCCATAACTACGGTCCTTCTGCAATAGTGTTAGCAATAACTCTAGCGCAGCTTCGTAGTTATTCTCCATAACCCGATGAGACGAAAGATAATGCAACGCTTCACTATCGGCCGGATTTTGTTGAAGACGTTGCTCTAACTCTTCGACCGGCGGTCTGTCTGCCGCTTCACGGTCGAATCGAAGACGCGTTAGCAGAGAGACTACTTCCGGCTTCTCCCGCTCATCTACAGGCAGCGCATTGAGGATATTTTCCGCCTCTTGCAGTTTGCCTGAAGTGGCCAGATAGCGGGCATAGGCAAGCCGAATACGGGGATTTTCAGGATCGGCGTCACTGGCCTGTTTCAACAGGGCACCGGCACCCTCCGTATTGCCCTGATGCAATAGCGCTTCGGCCTGCTCTACTAAGCCATCAGATTCCCGTGGAATATGTTTATCGAGAAAATTGCGGATTTCAGGTTCCGGGAGTGCCCCCATGAACTCATCGACGATTTCGCCATGAAAAATTAGTTTGACGCTCGGTATACTGCGTATTTGAAAATGGCCGGCCAACGGTTGTTGTTTTTCCGTATCAACCTTTGCCAGCAAGAATTTGCCCTGGTACTCGTCGGCGAGTTTGGCCAATAGAGGCATTAAAACTTTACAGGGGTTACACCACTCGGCCCAGAAATCCACCAAGACAGGTCTTTCCATGGAAGCGTCGAGGACTAGTTGCTGAAAATTTTCAGCTGTGGCATCAAAGATAAAAGGTGAGTCCGCCATAATTTGCTCCTGTATTGGTTTTTTATACACTATCGGTTCAGGGTCTGCCTGAGGGGCAACATTATACTGAAATTGTGTCGTAAAGAGTGGGCTTGAAATTATTTTTTAGCACCCCCATTTAAATCTAGTGTGGTGCTTCATACAAATTGACGATGATAGAAGCCTGCTCAGGCCAGGAGAGAAGGCGCAATGCGCAGGGAATGGCTCGCCCTTTTCAAGCATTGCAACGCAGTATCCTGGCC
>JARRQF010000194.1:0-7462 GCA_037382065.1 Candidatus Thiodiazotropha sp.
GCCAGGATACTGCGTTGCAATGCTTGAAAAGGGCGAGCCATTCCCTGCGCATTGCGCCTTCTCTCCTGGCCTGAGCAGGCTTCTATCATCGTCAATTTGTATGAAGCACCACACTAGAAACAGTACGGCTTTATTTTGCTTTTAAATACAAACTTTTACCATGCGCAAGGCCCCAGTAGTTCCAGAATAATGTTTTGCAAGAAAAGAAAGGAATCTGCTAAGGAGGCTCACTCCTTACTCAGAGCAGGTGCTGGTAATTCGCTGATTTCTCCATCATTGTTCTCTCGCTCAGTAGTGTGATCTCGGGCCATCAGGACATAGATTGATGGCAATACGAAAAGGGTAAAGAGGGTACCGATCGCCATGCCACCCACTAACACCAAGCCGATTGAATTACGAGCTGCTGCTCCAGCACCTGTGACTAGGGTGAGTGGAAAATGGCCGGCCACAGTGGCAACGCTGGTCATTAATACTGGCCGTAAGCGGGTCATTGCTGCTTTCTGAACGGCCTCTACTTTTGATAATCCTTGCTCTTGGAGCTTATTGGCAAACTCAACCACAAGAATACCGTTTTTAGCAATCAAACCAACCAAGGTGACTAGCCCCACCTGGGCGTAGATATTGAGGGTGGTTGTCCAGCCACTGGTCCAGAATGGTATGTTGGGGTTGGGCATCGATAGAAAGGTGAAGAGCAGTGCGCCGAACATAGCCAGCGGCACCGAGCCGAAGAGAATGATGCAAGGGTCGCGGAATGAGTTGAATTGTACCGCCAAGGCTAAAAAAATCAATACTATGGCGAGCATGAATGCAGGTAAAAACTTGTTACCCTCTTGTCTCAGCTGGCGAGATTCACCCGTGTAATCGATAGAGTAACCAGGAGGGAGTATCTCCTGAGCAGCCTCTTCAAGCACGGTGAGAGCCTGGTCAAGTGTGCGATTGGTCATACCTGACAGTTTAACCGCATTAAGCTGTTGGAAACGGTTGAGGGAACGCGGCACTGTTTTATTCTCGATGTGCGCCACAGTACTCAATGGGATGAGTTCTCCTTCGGGGCCATTGATATAGATATCGGTAAGCTGTTCTGGATTGAGGCGCTGAGCGCGTTCAATCTGCGGAATAACCTTGTAGCTACGGCCAGCAATATTAAAGCGATTAACATAATTACCACCCAGGGCTGCGGCCATGTCGCTACCCACTTGGTTGAGATTGAGCCCAAGGGCGCCAATCTTATCCCGCTCCAGCACAACTTGAGCCTGTGGCTGGTCATATTTCAAGTCGATTATTGGTGGAAAGAGGAACATGCCGCTTGCCATCACCTTCTCCTGTATCTGCTCGGCAAACTCAAGTAGACGTTTGGCATCAGCTGTCGAGGAGATTATGAATTCGATAGGGAAGTTGCTGCCTCCTGGCAAGGCGGGAGGGGTTGTTGCAAAAATCTGGAATCCAGGTATTGCCGATAGTTTGGCTTGAATTTCCGGTAAGATTTCATCAACGGTACGCTCCCTCGGGTTATGCCAGGGTTTCACGACTACTCCAGCAAAACCATCGGTGTTAAGGAGTGCTCCGGCAGCGGGCGACAGAAGTATCTGAAAGGTGAGGTCGGCTTCTGGGGTGCTGAGCAATGCCTCCTCAACAGCTTTTCCATAGAATGTCTTCTGGTCAGAAGTCGCATTAGCCGCAGCATTGATGATGCCAAAAATGACACTTTGATCCTCGCTTGGCGCCAGCTCTTTTGGAGACATGTTGTAGAGAGGAAAGGTTGCGATCATAACTGCAAACCAGATTGCGTAGATAAATGGACGTGCCTGCAAGGTACGCCCGACCATACGGCCATAGGCGAGACGTAGGCGGTCAAAATAGTGATTTATCCAGCCGGTGAATCCACGCTCCTCGGCGGCAGCGCTACGCAGCAAATGCGATGACATCATCGGTGAAAGGGTTAGTGCGACGATGCCTGAGATGGTCACGGTGCCAGCCAGAGTTAGTGCAAACTCTCGGAACAGTGTGCCGGTCAATCCGCCCTGTAGTGCGATGGGCATGTAGACCGCCGCCAGGGTAATGGTCATGGCAATAACTGGTCCTATCAGCTCCCTAGCTCCAAGGAGTGCTGCTTCCCTTTTACTGCGCCCCTCTCGCAAATGACGCTCGATGTTTTCTACCACCACAATAGCATCATCCACGACCAAGCCGACAGAGAGCACGATCGCCAGCAGGGTGAGTAGGTTGAGGGTAAAACCGAACGCCTGCATTAGAAAAATACTGCCAATTAACGAAACGGGTATTGCAATGGTCGGTACCAGCGCTGAACGCAACGAACCGAGGAAGAGGAAGATAACCAGGATTACAATCAACAAGGTATCGCCAAGGGTTTTGGTGACCTCCAAGATCGCATCGGAAATATACTCCGATGCATCGTAGCCGATCGCCACTTCAAGGCCTGTTGGCAGGTCTCGAGCTAGGGAGTCTATCTCTTTACGTACTAATTCAATGACATCAATGGTATTGGCATTCGGTAGCGGAAAAATGCCCATGAAGACCGCCGTCTGACCGGAGTATCGTACTGAGGTGTCATAGTCCTCTGAGCCGAGGGCGACATCAGCGATGTCCTTCAAACGCACGATAGTGTTGCCATTTTTCAGAATGATCAGGCGCTCGAACTCCTCAACTGAGTGAAGGTCGGTATTGGCTGTTAGGTTAACTTGGACCAGAGAGCCTTTGGTGCTGCCAACAGCCGCGAGGAAGTTATTTGCGGCTAGTGCCTGATTTACTTGGGTAGGACTGATATGAAGTGCCGCCATTTTTTCTGGTTTGAGCCAGATACGCATAGCAAAGGTACGGGCACCGAGTACCTCAGCACGCTGCACGCCGGCCACCGCAGCCAAGCGAGGTTGTACAACCCGAATGAGATAGTCGGTGATCTCGGTCTGGGACAGAATGTCGGAGGCGAAGCTGATGTAGGCTGAAGCGAACTCGGAGTCTGCCGACTGGATCGATATTGCTGGCACTTGAGCCTCGGCAGGGAGATCGTTGCGTACCTGGTTAACCTTGGCTGTGATCTCTGCTAAAGCCTTGGTGGGTTCGTAGTTGAGTTTAAGGCGGGCGTTGATCAGAGAGAAGCCCTGCAGGCTTTTTGACTCGACATAGTCGATACCATCGGCTGAGGCGATGGCCTGTTCCAATGGCGTGGTGATAAAACCGCGTACCAGCTCGGCGTTGGCACCCACATAGACGGTTGAAATGTTGATCGTAGCGTTATCGCTGCGTGGGTACTGACGTATATTAAGAGTGTTCCAGGCCTGAATGCCTGCAATGACGATCAATAGGTTGACCACAATCGCAAGCACTGGGCGTTGGATGAAGAGATCAGTGAATATTTTTGTTTTGCCCATATCAGTATTCACCGTTCACGGGTTTGCTTATTGGG
This sequence comes from Candidatus Thiodiazotropha sp., assembly GCA_037382065.1. Taxonomy (GTDB): domain Bacteria; phylum Pseudomonadota; class Gammaproteobacteria; order Chromatiales; family Chromatiaceae; genus Thiodiazotropha. The sequence goes on from JARRQF010000194.1 coordinate 3,425, forward strand.
TGAGCCATAGATTTTCCGTTATTTATTAGCTGGATCAGGTGAGAGCTGTGCATGGGGTGCCAGGGTATTGTCGATTGACACAGCCATTTTTGGCCGCAGTTTGAATACCCCGCTGGTCACCACACTTTCACCCTCCTTCAATCCTGTCGTCACCGCAACAAAATCGCCACGCGCCTTACCCAAACGGACAATCTGCTGGCGTAATACCTTTTTCTCTTCACCGCTCTCCTCATCTTTGCTGGTATCAATCACGAAAACGGTATCGCCATAGGGTGCATAGAGGACGGAAGTGGCAGGAATAGCCAATACCTCCTGCTCGTTTGGTAGCACAATTTCCACATTAGCAAACATACCGGGACGTAGTAGTTCACTGGTGTTTGTCAGGGTGGCCCTGACGTGAACACTGCGAGTCACCTGGTCAATTTCAGGATTCACCGCCGTAATCTTACCCTGGAATACCTTACCTGGTGCTGCATCGGTGGTGATTCGAACCTCTGTGCCTGTACTCAGGATGGAGAATCTCTGCTGGGGTAGAGAGAAGTCGACATAAATTGGGTTGATGGTCTGCAGCGTCACAATAGGCGTACTTTGCTCAACGATCTGTCCTAGGTTGACTTGGCGAATTCCCAGTTGGCCGGCAAAGGGGGCACGTAGCGTCTTTTTGGCAATTGCCGCACGTACATTGTCAACCTGAGCGGTTGCTTGCTTGAAATTGGCATCAGCGGTGTCGAGGTCAGCTTGGGAGACGGTATGATTGGCGCGTAGATCTCGGTTACGGTCGAGGTTGATCCGTGCAAGTTTGGTCGCCGCTTCAGCAGAGCGTAGCTGCGCCTCCTCTGCTTTGACGTCGATACGCATCAGCAGATCACCTGCTTTAACCCGATCGCCTGACTCAAAAGCAATTTCAACGATTTTACCACCCAGTTCAGCGCCGATAGTCACACCTTGTACAGCAACCAGGGAACCGGTTGCCTTGATGATATTGGGCCACTTTTCTTTCTGAACGGGCGCAGCAGTCACGATCTCAGGGGGCATCTCCATTTGTGCCGCACCCATAACCTCAAACTGCTTCAGTTTTATGGCGGTAGGTAGGCCGAGCAATATGGCCAACCCAATTAGTGTAATAATCAGTCGTTTCAGCATATAGTTGTTTTCCATGCTTGATTCGGGGTAATGCTGAGGCGTATTGATCGAATGCTTCACTCAATAATATCGACGCCTATGTGTAATTTTCACATCAGAGATGAATTTAACTTCTACGTCAAGTTTCACTTTCGTAAGGAAAGCGTGCATTAGTTCAATCCCATTGAACAAGATACCCTTGCAATCCCGTTTCTTTAGATGCGGGTTAAGTGGGCTTCTTGATCACTGGCCAGAACTCCTTGCGAAACAGATAAGAGGATTTACCTTTGAGTTTACCGACAAGATTTGCGATGGTCGTCTTTGGGTGAGCACAGACAAGTAGATGTACATAATCATCTTCCCCGTTACACGCCAGGAGTTCGCTATCCATCTATTCGCAGGTTTCCCTAAACCCCTCTATCAGTCGGTTGAGTATCGGGCGGGTTAACAGCCACGTCCATATTTTCACATAGAATAGACTTTTAGTATGGCGTATCATAACGATCAAACGACAATCAAATCAATGCCAATATGAGTGATGTCGATAGAATATGCTTTTGTTGATCACATGGCTCAAAAGCCCTATCCGAGACTGAGGTTAATCAGATGCTGACTGGCATCCGTTTGCGGGCACACCCCAAACCTTACCAGAAACAGATTCTCAGCCAATGGATGGGCTCTGCTCGTACCATCTGGAATGCCAAATGTGAAGAGGAGCGCTACCATACGCGTTTTGCCAGGCGTTTCTGCCCGATGGGCACCTATGCACCGATTGATCAGAGCTTTTCTCAGTATAAGCACAAAACCCCAAGTCGATGCCTACCGAGCTGGAAAGGCCTTTTTCAACACCATACCAGTCAGGAGTGCGCGGCTTGCGGGCACACTCACCCCGAGAACCGACGGAGTCAATCACGCTTGATTGGAAGCTCGGTGGCTTTAGCCTCGAGTAGTTCAGATTAATAAAAAGGGCATTAGCAGCATGCAAGATAAGGTAGTTTATTCACTAATAGGTATTTTTCTCAGCTTCACTTGGCACTCAACACTGTATGCGGATACAGAAATGCTACTTCATGCCTCCACTTTAACTAGTAAGCAAGGTATTCACAGCGATCAATCGATCTTATCGCTATCGGTACAGGATCAATCGGGTGGCGATGATGATTGGCTTGCCTATACCGAGTTTTACCCCAATGCAAAGGGCTACACAGGTATTTTTACCTTTGATCTTCCAGCGAGCAGTGATCCATCAGCGATTACAGCCCTGTCGTTTACTGCTAGCTACAAGGGGGCAGAGCGCTCAGAGCAGCGTTGGCAGTGGCAAATCAGAGATTTTTATCGTGGTGAGTGGGTCTTCCTCGCTGATAACATCGGTGTTCCTGACTGGGAATGGAGCTTGGTTAACGCTGATGTAAATGGTGTGCCTGCTCACTACGTAAACAGCAAAAATAGACTCGAATTGCGCTACCTCACACTCAGTGGCCATGATGACAGTGATCTTGACTATCTGGCGTTGTGTGTTCGTTTTTAACCTAAAAAGATCAGTTGGACCGCTAATAGCCCCCTGTTTGCGATCTTAGTGCCATTGCGAGATCATGCTGAATTGAGATTTTCAGGATTAGCCCATGACAACAATAGGCACACCATTTTCACCCTCTGCAACTAAAATCCTGCTTTGCGGCTCAGGTGAGCTGGGCAAAGAGGTGGTCATTGAGTTACAACGTTACGGGTGTGAAGTTATCGCCTGTGATCGTTATACACACGCACCAGCGATGCAGGTGGCTGATCGCTCTTACACGTTTTCAATGCTGGATGGAGATGAGTTGCGACGGGTGATTGAGCTGGAGAAGCCAGACTATATCGTACCTGAAATCGAAGCTATCTCTACTGAAACGCTTGTCGAGCTTGAGTTAGAAGGATTTCATGTCATCCCAACAGCTAATGCTGCATGGTTGACTATGAATCGAGAAGGAATTCGTCGTCTTGCCGCAGAAGATTTGGGGCTTCAAACGTCCAACTACCAATTTGTTGATAATAGAGAAGATTTTTACCAGGCGGTTGCTGAGATTGGGATTCCCTGTGTGGTGAAGCCTATCATGAGCTCCTCGGGCAAAGGTCAGAGCATGATAAAAACTGAAGCCGATATTGAGGCGAGCTGGACCTATGCACAAGAGGGTGGCCGTACTGGTGCTGGACGTGTCATTGTCGAAGGTTTCGTTGATTTCGACTATGAAATTACCCTGCTGACTATTCGCCATATCCACGGTACCAGTTTTTGTCTGCCTATTGGTCATCGTCAGGAAGGAGGGGACTACCAGGAATCTTGGCAGCCTCAACCGATGAGTGATGCGGCTTTGGGACGCGCAAAGGAGATGGCAGAAAAAGTTACCGGGGCTTTAGGTGGACGAGGGATCTTTGGTGTTGAGCTATTTATTAAAGGAGATGAAGTTTACTTTAGTGAAGTGTCACCCCGTCCCCATGATACCGGCATGGTTACCATGATCTCACAGGATCTGTCACAATTTGCCCTACATGCACGTGCTATTTTGGGGCTTCCTATTCCGAATATTAAGCAACATGGCCCGTCAGCCTCTGCTGTGGTTCTGGTTGAAGGCGATTCTACCAATACCCGTTTTGGCAATATTCAATCGGCGTTGGAAGATTCTGATACCCAGTTACGCCTGTTTGGAAAGCCAGAGGTGAAAGGGAGGCGACGCATGGGAGTGGCATTAGCACGCGGATCAGATATAGAAAATGCCAAACAAAAAGCGCTTAAAGCCGCCTCTGCCGTCAAGGTGCAACTCTAGTGTGGTGCTTCATACAAATTGACGATGATAGAAGCCTGCTCAGGCCAGGAGACAAGGCGCAATGCGCAGGGAATGGCTCGCCCTTTTCAAGCATGGCAACGCAGTATCCTGG
>JARRQF010000195.1:0-10391 GCA_037382065.1 Candidatus Thiodiazotropha sp.
GCTGTCCAACTGATCTTTTTAGGTTGAAAAGGGCGAGCCATTCCCTGCGCATTGCGCCTTGTCTCCTGGCCTGAGCAGGCTTCTATCATCGTCAATTTGTATGAAGCACCACACTAGTAAAGGTTTAACTACGTATGCATATACCAAGAGATAAGAGAATCTAGCATCGTGCGTCTCTTATCTCTTGGTATATGCATACTTAGTTAAAACTATTCAGGTTTGCTACCACGCATCTCATAAAATTCATCTCGAAATGTCTGTAGAGTCCCAGCCACTATCGCAGCACGAAGATCTCGCATCAATTTCTGATAATAAAAGAGATTATGAATAGTATTCAGACGTGCGCCAAGTATCTCATGACACTTATCCAAATGACGCAGATAAGCACGACTATAGTTTTGGCAGGTATAGCAATCGCAAATGGGATCAACCGGCCCCTCATCATATTGATGGGCTGCATGGCGTATACGCACCACTCCTTGATGGGTAAACAGGTGGCCGTTTCGAGCATTGCGAGTTGGCATGACGCAATCAAACATATCGATTCCCCTCCACACTGATTCAACAATATCTTCTGGAGTCCCAACACCCATTAGATAGCGAGGTTTATCAGCTGGCAGACGGCTGCTTAAATGATCAAGAACCCGCCAACGGTCCTCAACTGGCTCACCCACAGATAACCCACCAACGGCATAACCATCAAAGCCAATGCTCTTAAGCCCCTCAAGAGACGCTTCACGAAGTTGTTCGTACATACCACCCTGCACAATGCCAAACAGTGCTGATGGATTATTACCATGAGCGACCCGGCTGCGCTCAGCCCAGCGCAGTGAAAGCTCCATCGACACCCTCGCCTCCTCTTCGCTGGCAGGATAAGGGGTGCACTCATCGAAAATCATAACAATGTCAGAACCCAACTCCCGTTGTACCTGCATCGACTCCTCTGGCCCCATGAAGACTTTGCTACCATCGATGGGAGAACGGAAGGTCACACCCTCCTCGGAGATCTTTCGCATCTTACCCAGGCTGAAGACCTGAAAGCCCCCAGAATCGGTGAGTATCGGTTTTTGCCAATGGGTAAAACCATGCAGGTCGCCATGTTTCTGGATCACCTTGGTGCCAGGTCTTAACATGAGGTGAAAAGTATTGCCTAGAATGATCTCTGCACCAATCTCGACCAACTCTTCCGGAGTCATCGCTTTAACTGTGCCATAGGTGCCCACCGGCATAAATGCGGGCGTTTCAATGTTTCCTCTTTGGAAACTCAAGCGTCCACGACGTGCTGCACCATCTGTCTGAAAAACATCAAAGTTCATGATACCTCTAATTCCAAGTAACTGAGATATAATAGGTTTTTCGTAAACCACGCCCAATTAGAAGCAAGAAAAATGTAAAACATGGTTAAAATATTAGGGATATCCCTTATAAGACTTGACAAAACCCCTTATACATTAGAAAATGTTTATGTGCTGATCTTCATGCGTTGGCACAACACTCCTCCATCCTCCTCCTTTGGTGGATTATTTGGCGCGGCACCCCTGCCGCGCTATTTTGTGCTCGATTATTCGTTGATTTTTTAGGTTAAAAACATGGCATCGCCATAGCTAAAAAAGCGATAGCGCTGAGCGACAGCATGCTGATAAGCCTGTTTCACTTGCTCATACCCTGAAAATGCTGATACCAGCATAAGTAATGTTGATTGAGGCAGATGAAAATTGGTAATCATCGCATCGACACTGCGGAAATCGTATCCGGGCCTGATAAACAAACGGGTATCCCCACGAAACGGCATCAGAACCCCACTCTGAGAAGCCGCTTCCAAGCTGCGTACGCTGGTGGTACCCACTGCGACAACACGCCCTTTGCGACGTTTTGTTTCAGCAACCTGCCGACAAATTGTCTCATCGACTTCGACATATTCCCGGTGCATAACATGCTGATCGAGATCATCTACCCTAACAGGCAGAAATGTTCCCGCACCAACATGCAGCGTTACCGTCCCCCGCTCTACTCCCATTTCAGTCAGCCTCTCCAGCATTCTCTGAGAGAAATGAAGACCCGCAGTTGGAGCAGCCACAGCACCGATTTTCTGTGCATAGATGGTCTGATAACGACTTTCATCAACTAACTCATCCTGACGACTAATGTAGGGGGGTAATGGCATATGCCCCTGCTGCTCCATCAAAGTCAGGAAATCCACATCCTGAGAACGCAATTTGAAAAACTCACCGTCCCTGCCTACAACTTCTACCGGACAGAGATGATCACCCAACCGAATAATACTACCTACTTTAGGTGATTTGCTGGCACGAACCATAGCCAGAACCAAGTGGGGCTCGGTTACCCTTTCAATCAATACTTCAACTTGGCCTCCTGTCTCTTTTCGGCCATAGAGTCTCGCTTTCATTACCCGCGTATCATTGAAAACCAGTAAATCTCCAGCTTGTAGCAACCTGGGCAAATCATCAAACATCAAATCCTGAGGCTCAGCCACACCAGGCAGAAGGCCCAAAAGACGACCATTGCCACGTTCCTGGGTTGGATATTGAGCAATAAGTTCATCTGGCAAAAAGTAATCAAAATCAGAGAGCTGCATAGGGCGTAGATATTAGCACGACACAGACGACAGCTGCATCAAGCACGATCAGTACATTATTGAGTGAAGATACCCGAAAAAACTCAAGAACCTAAAGCGAATGGCCGTAAATACTATCTATAAAGACTAAAGAAAGGGGAACTTCACCCATGAAACAAGGAATCTGGTTTGGATCAATCGTAGACTTGGGGATCATCAGATGACTCTGTGATAGCACCATGGATATCAGGCTCAGACCAATATCACTCAGCGTATTTACGACCATATTTATAGCTATCTTTCTGATCCTGCTATTCAGTCTGGGGCGAATCACGTATCAGGAAGTGGCAAAGCTAGACAGTCAATTTCTCGCAGCCAATACTCTGCGTGCTGAAGGGGAAATACGCACAGCACTGGACAATTCACTACAAACCATTGAATATAAAACACAGCAACTGGCAAACTGGGAAGAAACCGTTCAACAAAAGATAATCGACTCATCGCTGATCATACTTTGGAGCTGGCTCTCTATGACCAAAATGGATCAGTACTATCAGACACCGACACCTCGCTGCTACCAGATAAGATCGATATCAACGATACAACGGCACATATCGTCATTAATGAATATGAACCTCTGGTAATGGTTATCAAACCTATCCATAAAGAGCCCTCTCAGGATAATTTGGGATATATTGCCACTCTCAACAGATTACGCCCCGTTTTTTATGCCTCTCACCATTTCAGTTTGATTGATCCAAAAACGCTATCCATTGATATCAGGCAAGCAGAGCAGGTATCCAGCTCAGTATTTATCAATCATCTTCACTATCAACTTTCCGATGATCCCTATACTGAAGCCGTGCAGTCAGCAATAACCAGTTCACTTCTCCGATTGGCGCATTTTGCAGTGATCCTCACACTACTGATTTTCCCTCTGGCGGCCTTATTGATGAGTCGCCCGATTATGCGATTATCGCAACATATCGACAAGCTCAAACAATCTCCCTACAGAACAGTCAGCAACAAGATAGGGCGCACACTCTTTATCAAGGAATTAGATAAAATTCGCGAATCGTTGAATGCCTACCACAACGATCTCAACCTCGCGTACACCAATCTGGATGAAAAAGACCGTGAATTGCATGATTTAGCACATCACGATCCACTAACAGGCGCCATGAACCGAAAAGCATTCAATGACTTCAGGCAAGAGGTCAACAATATCTTCCAATACAGTCACAAACAGATCAGCCTGCTCCTCTTCGATATCAATCACTTCAAGGCACTCAATGATACCTATGGGCATCAGGCTGGAGATGAGGTGCTGATCGCCATCTCTCAAGCCATTAATAACATTTTGAGTGGTCAAGAAAAATTATTCAGAATAGGTGGTGATGAGTTTGCTACCATTTTAATCGACAGCAATCCTCGTAAAGCGAGGCAAATCGCCAAGCAGTGTCATGTCATGATCTCGCAGCTCTCCTTTGAAAAAATCGGTATTTTAGAGCCTGTGCGCATGAGTATTGGCCTGGCCAATACATCACCGAAAGAAAATAGCTCAATAGACACCCTCCAGTGGAAGGCTGATGTCGCCATCCATTTTGCCAAACGCCCTGGCAACCCAAACATTGTCAGTTTCTCTTCTGAGCTCGCGCAAAATGTTCAAGGGCTCTTCTCAAACCGCACCCATAGCGCGCTTTTCAAGGCGATCTCAAATGGAACAGGGTTAATCATGCATTACCAACCCATTGTGACACTGAGTAACGGCGAAGTTCAATATTATGAAGCATTGATTCGCATACAACATGAGGGGCAACTTATCATGCCTTCGCACATTTTCCCGCTTGTGGAGGCCCGAAGTTTGGAGCTTGACCTTGATCGTCAGGTTATTCAAAAAGTAGTTGCCGACATAAAAAACGGAGTGATCCCACTTGGGACAGGGGTATCGATCAATCTATCTGCCCCCTCAATTGTCGACAGCGAACTAATCAAATGGTTAACGGAACTCAAACCTTTCATAAATAACTATAAACTGCTAATCGAAGTTACCGAGACAGCCCTTATTACCAAGCTTCAAACAGCGCGCAAGAATCTTGGAGCACTGCGTGAAATGGGATTTCGTATCGCTCTAGACGATTTTGGCAGCGGCTACTCATCACTCAGGTATCTAGGGGCCATGCCGGTAGATGTGGTTAAGTTCGATATCACTCTGGTCCGCTTAATCAATAGCAAACAGATCAATCCAATTCTCAACCATTTGGCACAAATGATCATTGAATCGGGGCATCTGTTGGTTGCAGAGGGAATCGAAACCAAACGAGCAGCACAACAACTCAATAAACTCGGCTTCCACTACGGCCAGGGTTACTACTTCGGCAAACCTGATGCCACCATTCCCCCCACGCAACTAAGCAGAAATATCTGTTAAATTATTCTGCATAATTCTAAAAATCAGGGTATACTTCGCTGCTTTCCACATTAGGCTGAGTGGTTTGAGGTTCAGCTGTTTTATCTTGTGGGATAAAAAGGGTAAAATTTGACTCATGCCAGAGTGATGAAATTGGTAGACATGACGGATTCAAAATCCGTTGCCTTCACGGGCGTGCCGGTTCGAGTCCGGCCTCTGGTACCATAATTTACACACAAAGCATTAATATCTGCATCCCAATACAGTAGCAGATCTCTTTCCGCCTGTTTTACCACGCTTACTGCTCAGTTTCCCGCTCAATGAATCCAACATAAAAAGGCGACTCAGTAGCCGAAATCTGTGTAGATTTTAGTAGGCCATTCTGTTGAAATGTAGGACTGCAGTACTGACTGCAGTATGATTTCATTCGGCTCGCAAAACGGCAGATAAAAAGCCTACTTCAAAAATACTTGAGCAATATGACCAGTTCGTATCCAAGATTACACAGCGATTTTTCTGAAAAGGAAGAGACTGGCGACAATTCAGGCCGTCTTAGGGTGGCTTTAGAAATCACTGTTGCAGCACTAATCCTTACTGGCATCTATTTCACATTCGCGCCAGAAGAGCAGATCGAACTGCAGAAACCACTACTGGATAGTCAAATTGATCCGATCATACGAGCCCACCTTGATGAGGCAAAACAAGCAGCAAAACTGCAAGCGGATACTGAAGTAACAGTAACAACACCCAAAACCGAGAACTCGCCCCAAACGAATAGAGCCAACAGTAAAACAAGCAACACAGCCATCGCATCGGCTACCCCAGTAGCTCAAGATGGCGAGGATGCCAGAACTTTAATCAAGAGATTACGTAGTGGTAAATTAAAGCTAACCGCAGCAGAGATTCTTGAACAGGCAGACCAATACAGTCGAAATAACAGCCTCTCAGATGCTTACTTGCTCCTGTTTTATGCTGCCAGAGGGGGGAATGGTCAAGCCGCATTTGCATTGGCCAGTATGTATGATCCCAATCACTTTGTAACTGGTAACACGCTATTGGAAAAACCCGATATCTATCAGGCATATAAATGGTATCAAGCAGCTGCAGAACGAAAAGTCACTGATGCCAATGAGCGACTCATAATTTTACGCAGAGACATTGAAAAACAAGCTAAAGCAGGCGATCCAACAGCTTCACGCCTGTTATTAAACTGGCGATAACCCCTACTTCTTAGGATTACTCTGATGATACTGCTTAAATCGGCTCTCATCATGCTGGTATTTATGGCATGCACAGCTCCTTCCCTCGCCACCTCCCTGCCACGCCCACTCTTAATGGAAGGAAAACGGGCTCTTTTTCAGCGTGTTTTAAGTAAACCTGGAGCACGCTATTTTGATCAGATCCAGCAGGGCAAAGGCACTCCCTCGACCCCTTTCAGCGTCTACTACGTCTACGAACGTAAGACCCATAAAAACTCAAACTGGCTTAAAATTGGGCTAAATCGGCATGGCGCCATCACAGGATGGATTCCAGAAGTTGATACTTTACCTTGGAACCAAGGCCTAACTGTTGCCTTTCGCGACCCTATGGGAAGCGACCGAGTACTTCTATTTAACAATAAAACTGAACTAAAGAGACTTATCGACAGCCCGAACCAACAGGAATACCGAAGTCTCTACGCAGCAGCTGAATCCGGCAAACTAAAGGCGAACTCTCCGGTAGTAGCCATTCAACCAAGAACCCATATTGATATCCTCAAAGACTTCTATCTAGTACCAATCCGTGATCATGAGGACATTTACATTGGTAGCGAACAAGCCAGGATGCTTCAGGTATCGAGCGTGCCACTGCTTCCCCTGGAAAATGAATTGCCGAAAAAGCAAACTCAGAGTGCCAGCAAACCCAATAAAAAAGCCTCACGCTTTCGCTCTGCTGTAGTCTTTGTTATCGACTCGACCATCTCTATGGACCCCTACATCAACCGCACCCGCAAGGCTGTACGCAAAATCTATGACACAATCACCAAAGAGGACCTCACTGGAGATGTCAGCTTTGGTTTAATTGCCTTTCGCGACAACCCAGACGTAGCCCCAGGACTTGAATATCTCACTCGAACCTATGTGGACCTTGATCAGGGTCAGAACGCCGATAGCTTTTTTGCTCAAGTCTCCTCTCTACGAGCAGCCAGCGTATCAAGTCGTGACTTCAATGAAGATAGTTATGCCGGTGTCAACGAGGCCATCACCAACATTAATTGGGAAGGGCAGGACGCCCGTTATGTCGTACTCATCACTGATGCAGGCCCACGAGAGGCTAGCGATCCACTGTCAGGTACAGGCATGTCCAGTGCCGCACTTAGAAACTTAGCACAAAACAAGGGCATTGCCCTTTCTGTACTACACCTCTTAACCCCTAGCACCAAGGCAGATCATGCCAAAGCAGAGAAGACTTATCGTGACCTCTCCTATTACCCCGGCATAGGTAGTTTCTACTTCGGCGTCGAAACGGGTAATGTAGAACGATTTGGACGAGTACTCGATTCACTAGCTCAACAAATCACCGAACAAGTAAAACTGGCAGCTATGGCAGCGGCAGGTAAAGTAATGGCTGAAGAGCGTCAGGCCCAGGAGCTTTCATCCGCCACAAGCGAAACACCCGATCAATTAGAACAATTTAAAGCTAAGGTAGCCAAACTGGGATACGCACTGAGAATGCGCTACTTACAGAAAAACAATAAGCAGCAGATTCCAAGTGTTTTCAGTGCTTGGCTGGTAGATCGCGATATTCTGAACCCACAACGACAGACCCTGGATGTCCGAGTATTGCTGACCCGCGACCAGCTCAGCGATCTGCAAGCCATTATGCGTCAAGTGCTTGTAACTGCTGAGGAGGGTTTACTTTCGCCGCGGAATTTCCTCAATGACTTAAAGAGTCTCGCCGCCACGATTGCCAGAGACCCAGAACAGTTAGGCACCACAACCCGCGCCACCGGATCGCAAGAAGGTAACCTGGCTGACATGGGCTTTATGCGTGAATATATTGAAGACCTACCTTACACAGGTGAGGTTATGAGCCTCTCGATGGAAAACTGGCAAGACTGGCCTGCCCGTGACCAGATTGCTTTTATCAATAGATTGGAAGAGAAGATCAACTACTACCAAGTTCTGCATGATCACACTGATCTGTGGGTCTCTCTGGACGGTGGCCCAATCACTGGAGATTCGGTCTTTCCTATTGGCCTGGAAATGTTACCCTAATCCATGTTCAAATACGGAAGCTAAGATTATCAATTCAATGACTACACCCAATACCCATACCGGAGCAAGCCAGACAGGTGATCGTGTTCTTATCTATCATTTGCGAGATGTCGTAAAAACCCGCGAATCCGAAGGTACAGCTTTTCGCCTGCGAGTGCCCAGCTTACAAATTGCCCTGGGTGAAAAGATAGCCTTGATCGGAGAAAGCGGGTGTGGGAAAAGCACCCTGCTCGACATGCTCTCAATGATCTTGCGCCCCAGCGAAAGCGGTTCATTTCGCTTTCGTCCAGAAAGGGGAGCAGAACCAGTGGACATATCCACACTCTGGCAAAATAAACAACTCAATCAACTGGGGGATCTGCGCCGCCAGCGAATCGGCTACGTCATGCAAACTGGGGGCTTACTTCCCTATCTTACTGTGCAAGAAAATATTAGCCTTTCGCGCCGTCTACTAGATACGCCCGATGATCATCTTATCAATCAACTGGTTGGAGACCTGGGAATCAAACAACATCTGAATAAGCTACCGCACGAGCTATCAGTAGGAGAGCGTCAGCGTGTCTCCATCGGCCGGGCCTTGGCCCACCATCCATCTATTGTCATTGCTGACGAGCCCACCGCCTCCCTAGACCCTATTGCCGCAGAAAGCATCATGTCACTATTTATTGAACTGGTGGATGAATTACAGATCACTGTCATTTTAGCCAGCCATGCTTGGCGCCACATCAATCGACTGGGACTTCGTCACCTGGAACATCACACAGAACGTACTGAGAATGGATCAATGACTGAAACGGTGGTTAGTGGCTGATGAGACATCGCTTCAAAGACATATTTTGGCTCGCCGAACGGGATTATCGCAATGAATGGCAGATGTCCAGTTTCTTGATTATTTCGCTAGCTGCCGTACTTGGTCCAATGATGATCCTGTTTGGACTCAAGTTTGGTATTGTCGGCAGTATGTTGGGCAATCTGATAGACGACCCACGCAACCGGGAGGTCCATCCCATCAGCAGCGGCCACTATGATGCCGCTTGGATCGAGCAATTGCGCAGCCTTCCAGAAGTGGAGTTCATCATACCCCGTACTCGCGCCATCGCAGCCACCATTGATCTCAAGAGTGATACTTCAGATCGTATTCTCTCTGTGGAGATGATCCCCACTGGCCAAGGCGACCCCTTGCTGCAGCACCAGGTAACGCCAAGTAGCGCTCAGGAGTTAGTGCTTTCAAGCAGTGCCGCGAGGAAGCTTAATGTTGAAGTGGGCGATATGATTGATGGCAGCTTGGCGCGCCGTTTCCAAGGAAAAAGCGAAAGAGTGCATTTACAGCTTAAAGTCGCGGGCATTGCCAACACTGCCAGTTTTGCGCGCGAAGGTGCATTTACCCAGCTCTCATTGGTTGAGTATGCGGAAGACTTTCGTGATGGACGTGCCGTTCCAGAATTTAATTGGAAAGGATCACCTGCCAATGCAAGTAAGCGCCACTACCCAAGCTTCCGACTATATACAGATTCCATCTACAATGTCAGCCGCATCAGCGACGCCCTGAATAAATTAGGCATTGAGGTCTCTACCCGGGCTGCCGATATCGAGATCGTACGCAACATGGATCATAGCTTAAGCCTAGTTTTCTGGCTTATCGCAGTAATTGGGTTGGCGGGCTTCTCTTTCTCTCTTGGGGCCAGTCTTTGGGCGAATGTGGATCGCAAGCGAAAAGAACTCAGCATACTTCGTTTGGTTGGCTTTCAAACCGCAGAGATTATTTGGTTTCCAGTCATCCAATCAGCGTTCACCGGCATACTCGGATGGTGTACCGCTTCGTTAATCTACTTAGGGATTAGCCTCACCATCAACCACCTTTTTGCTTCTCAACTAAAAAGTGGTGAGCAGATATGCAATCTACTACCTCAGCACTATCTTATCGCCCTACTCCTCACCTTAGGCTCTGCTGTAGTCGCTGCCTCATTAGCTGGCTCGCGAGCAGCACGTATTGAACCCTCTGAAGGATTGCGGGATATCTAAGACCTTCCAACCTAGTGTGGTGCTTCATACAAATTGACGATGATAGAAGCCTGCTCAGGCCAGGAGACAAGGCGCAATGCGCAGGGAATGGCTCGCCCTTTTCAACCTAAAAAGATCAGTTGGGCAG
>JARRQF010000196.1:0-8089 GCA_037382065.1 Candidatus Thiodiazotropha sp.
TGGATCGCCTCGTCGTGGATTGGCAGTTGCAATAAAAAACTGTCGTAGAGCGGTAGACAGAAATCGTATCAAGCGTATGATTCGTGAGAGTTTCAGACACAACCAGAAGGGTCTGGTTGGGTTGGATTTGGTCGTTGTGGCCAGGCAAGGTGTCGCTCTTACTAACAATGAGTGCTGTTTGAGTTCCTTGCAACACCATTGGCAGAGGTTAGTCGAGTCATGCGCCAGATAATGATCTTTCTGATCAGGCTCTATCAAACTATATTAAGCCCCTTTATCGGCCAGCATTGCCGTTTCTATCCCAGTTGCTCTGCCTACTCTTTGGAAGCGATTGAAAAGCATGGTGCAATGCGCGGTTTCTGGCTTTCACTTAAACGTATCTCCCGCTGCCATCCGTGGCATGAAGGCGGTGTAGACCCTGTACCTGAACCCGAACCTCAAAAAAAGCAGTTCAATGGATAATCTACGACTGATCCTCTTTTTTACCTTGGCCTTTCTTGGTCTGCTGATCTACCAAGCTTGGCAACAGGACTATGTCAAGCCAGCATCAACACCAACGGGAGCGGATCAGGTGCAAGGCGAAACGGCCGCCCCCAACTTTCCTGTTGACAATGAATCTGGTGTACCTACAGCAGAAGTTAAGGTTGATCGACCCGAACTTGCCGCCGGTTCTCCTGATCAGAGGATTGGAGAAAGTGCGGGCCACAATGTTCAGCTCATTACTGTTGAGACGGATCTGCTAAAACTGGAGATATCTAGCCAGGGTGGCACGGTCCAAAAGGCCTTTCTGCTTAAATACTCAGAATCAATGGAGACTCCTGATATTAAGGTTAATCTCTTTGCGCCATCAGGTCCGAAGTTTTATGTCGCTCAATCTGGGTTAATTGGTTCAGACAAGGAAAAAGCCCCAAATAGCGATACTTTTTTTCAGGTAGAAAAGCGTAAATACAAATTGGCGGATGGGGTGGATGAGCTTGTAATACCTCTAGTGTGGACCAATGGTGATGGGATAACCGTTACCAAGGAGTTCATTCTGAGAAGAGGTAGCTATCTGATTGAAGTGCGGCATCGGATCGATAACCAGTCCGGTAAGGAGTGGGCAGCACGGGATTATGGCCAATTGCAACGGGTCAAGCCAGAGAGTAGTGGTAGCCGTATGGGTTCGAATGCCTATACAGGTGGCGTCTACTACACACCTAAGAATAAGTACGAAAAAGTCGATTTTGAGGAGATGGCTCAAAAACAGTTGGCAGTCGACTCAGATCATGGCTGGTTGGCTATGATCCAACACTACTTTTTCAGTGCTTGGATAGCTCCCAAAGAGCAAGTGGAGCACTACTACACTAATGCCTTGAAAGGCGGTAGATATCTGATC
This sequence comes from Candidatus Thiodiazotropha sp., assembly GCA_037382065.1. Lineage (GTDB taxonomy): Bacteria > Pseudomonadota > Gammaproteobacteria > Chromatiales > Chromatiaceae > Thiodiazotropha. The sequence goes on from JARRQF010000196.1 coordinate 1,376, forward strand.
GGTAGTTATTCCCCTTCCGTGACAGTAGCGCAGGGAGAGAGCAAAGTACTCAGCCGCCAACTCTATGCCGGACCAAAATTGCAGGATCAATTGGAAAATATTGCCGAGGGACTGGAACTGACCGTTGACTATGGTTGGTTAACCGTCATTGCCAAACCGATTTTCTGGTTATTAAAACATATTCATAATCTGTTAGGTAATTGGGGTTGGTCGATTATCTTTCTGACAATTTTGATTAAAGCGGCTTTTTTCAAGCTTTCTGAAACCAGCTATAAGTCGATGGCCAATATGCGTAAGTTCACGCCAAGAGTGCAGGCGATTAAAGATCGCTATGGCGATGATAAACAACGTGTTCAAGCCGCGATGATGGAGTTGTATAAGAAAGAGAAGATAAATCCATTGGGAGGCTGTTTGCCGATCATGGTTCAGATACCAGTTTTCATCGCGCTCTATTGGGTGTTGCTTGAAACGGTTGAGTTACGCCATGCGCCTTGGATCCTGTGGATTCACAGCCTGTCCGATAAAGATCCGCTGTTTATTCTTCCGTTGGTCATGGGTGTTTCGATGTTTGTGCAACAGAAACTCAATCCTGCACCACCTGATCCAATGCAGGCAAAGATTATGATGAGTCTGCCGTTTATATTCACCATCTTTTTTGCCTTTTTTCCTGCAGGACTGGTGCTTTACTGGGTGGTTAACAATCTGATTTCCATCACTCAGCAGTGGTATATCACTCAGAAAATCGAAAAAGCGGCCAAGTAATCAGACATCGGCGATGCCGTCCCGTGACACCATTGCAGCTATTGCTACCCCACCAGGTCAGGGTGGGGTTGGCATCGTTCGGGTTAGCGGACCTGGATGCCGATTAGTCGCTCAATCTCTAATCGGAGACCTTCCCTCTCCCCGCTATGCCAAACTGGTCGATTTTATCGACCGGGAAAGGCAGATCATCGATACTGGTATTGCTCTCTTTTTTCCTGCTCCCAACTCATTCACAGGTGAAGATGTTCTTGAACTACAGGGACATGGTGGCTCGGTTGTCATGGATCTCTTACTGCAAGCTGTTTTACAAACAGGTGCTAGATTAGCCCATGCTGGTGAGTTCAGTGAAAGGGCTTTTCTCAATGATAAACTTGATCTGGTGCAGGCTGAGGCGATTGCTGATCTCATTGATGCGAAGAGTCAAGCTGCTGTTCGCCTGGCTAGCCGTACGCTGCAAGGCGTATTTTCAAATCAGATTCAACAATTGGTTGAACAGCTTATTGAGCTAAGGCTCTATGTTGAGTCGGCAATCGATTTTCCAGAGGAGGAGATCGACTTTCTTAATGATGGCCATGTTAGTGAGCGTTTACATACTGTTATTACAGCAGTGCAAAAGACACTAAAATCTGCTCAGACAGGAAAACTGTTACGTGATGGTCTGACGTTGGTCATTGCGGGACGTCCGAATGCCGGGAAATCGAGTCTGTTAAATGCCCTTGCCGGAGCGGAATCGGCGATTGTAACTGAGATTCCTGGTACCACCCGAGACCTTCTTCGTGAGCGTATTACAATCGATGGTATTCCCCTGCATATCATTGATACAGCAGGTCTGCGAGAGAGTCGTGATCCCGTTGAAGAGGAAGGCATTCGTCGTGCTAAACAACAGATGGAGCAAGCGGATAGGGTTCTTTGGGTTTTTGATGATGAAATCGATCCGCAACATCTCGCACTCGATTACTCTCAATTTCCACAAGGTGTGCCAGTTACCCTGATTAGAAATAAAATAGATAAATCGAATAGAGATGTGGGGGTTGTCGAAACTGAGTCGGGTATTGAAGTCGCACTCTCCGCCAGAGAAGGTTTGGGAATAGACCTATTGCGAAAGCATCTTAAGCAATGTGCTGGGTATGAGGAGCAAAACGAAGGAGAGTTTATGGCACGCCGTAGACATCTTGATGCTCTGGAGAGAGGGCTGCAGCAGCTTAATCTGGGAGCGCAAAGCCTACAACGTGATCAGGCAGGAGAACTCCTCGCTGAAGACCTGCGCCAAGCCCAACAGGCCCTGTCAGAAATTACGGGTGAATTTACAGCCGATGACCTACTCGGCAGAATATTTTCCAGTTTTTGTATCGGGAAGTGAAGTAGTGAAACATAGCAAAACACTTCAAATCGCTTTAAACATAACAAGCTGTTTTTAAAGTAATTTGTTATTTTTTCTTTGATTTTGGTTTGCTTTGTTTTGCTACAATTTGCTCCATTGTCACTCCGGATGGAAAATTTCGGAGTGAACGGAGTGATTTATGAAAATATCCATACAGAAACGCGAGTCAGACGCAAAGGGACATAGAGCGCTACGTCTGGTGTATGCGCACGGCACCGTCCTAGGTGACGATGGCAAACGTAGGCAGAAACGAACCTACGAGCCATTGGATGCTTTTCTTTATGCCAAGCCACGCACGCCAAAGGAACGCGAGCACAACAAGGAAGCCATGAGGATCGCCGAGGCGGTGCGGTCCAAGCGCCTCCTGGAATCGGAAACGTCAAGGCATGGACTGGAAGACAGGACGAAACGGGCAGCCAGCTTCTTCGATTATTACGACCAGGTTACGGCTTCCAGGGAGACGGGAAGTAAGTCGAACTGGTCTATTTGGGTTTCCGCAGGCCATCAGCTGCGTCGATATCACGGCAAGGCCGAACTGACGTTCGAGGAAATGGACAAGAATCTTCTGGAAGGGTTTAAGAACTACCTGCTGAAGGAAGCTCGCACCAAGTCGGACAACCCTCTATCGAAGAACACGGCGTCAAGTTACTTCAATAAGATCAGGGCCGCGCTCAACCAGGCGTATCAGGAAGGCATCATCCGCGACAATCCGGTCAGGATGGTCAAGAGTGTCAAGGCCGAGAATACCAAGCGAACTTACCTTACCCTTGACGAAGTAAGGGCGATGGCGAAAGCGGACTGCCGCTACGATGTACTGAAGCGGGCCTTCCTGTTCTCCTGTACGACCGGCTTGCGTTGGAGCGATATTCAGAAGCTCTCTTGGGGCGAGATCGAAGAATTCCAAACAGGGCATTACCGGATCATTTTTCATCAGAAAAAAATCCAGCACGGTGGCAACTCTCTGGTTTACCTAGATCTACCCGATTCGGCGGTCAGGCTAATGGGAGAACGACAGGGCAAGGAAGACAGGGTTTTCAAGGGGTTGAAATACAGCTCGTACACGAATGTTGCTTTGGTTCAATGGGCGATGCGGGCCGGTATCACAAAGCATGTGACTTTCCATGCCGGTCGCCACACATTCGCGGTGAACCAGCTCGCCAGGGGGCTTGATATCTACTCACTTTCGCGCCTCCTGGGGCATAGCGAACTCCGTACAACGGAGATTTACGCGGACATCCTGGAACAACGAAGAATGGAAGCAATGCGTAGCTTTCCCGATATCTTCGAAGACTCACTTGAGGGACATACCGTTGGAGTCGGGAGAACGTATCATAATGGGTTGTCAATATGAGTCTGTTTCAAGTATTTCCGGACTAAGATAACGGCAACCTGGGCGACTGGTGATGGTAGATACACTGACCCCCGAAGAGCGTAGCGAAAGAATGTCGCGGGTACGCGCCCAGGATACCAAGCCCGAAATGAAGCTGCGAAGACTGATCCACGGCATGGGATTCAGATATCGGCTTCATCGCAGGGACCTGCCAGGAAAGCCCGACCTGGTGTTCCCTGGCAGAAGGTCGATTATATTCATGCACGGGTGTTTTTGGCACAGGCATGAGGGTTGTGGCTTGGCTAGGCTTCCCAAATCCAAGCGAGCTTTCTGGAGCGCGAAGCTTGAGGCCAACAAAGAACGGGACCAGAAGAATATTTCCACACTGGAGGCTGCGGGTTGGCGCGTCCTCGTGATATGGGAATGCCAGCTACGGGGCGAGGTCCGGGAAGTCGTGAAAGAATTTTTAACCAATTATAAAAGGGAAAACAACAATGAAATCAGTTGAGTTATTCGCTGGGGCCGGAGGCCTTGCGATGGGGGTATCCCTTGCAGGTTTCGAGTCCCTTGCGGTTGTTGAGTGGGATAGATGGGCTTGCGATACCATCAGGGAGAATCAGAAGCGCGGCTTTCCTGTTATCCAAGACTGGCCGTTGTGGGAAGGCGATGTCAGGAAATTTGATTGGGGTTCCATACCGGAAGGTATTGATCTGCTTGCCGGAGGGCCACCATGCCAACCATTTTCGATGGGAGGCAAGCACAAGGCGTATGGAGACGAGAGGGATATGTTCCCTGCGACTGTGGAAATCGTCCGCAGACTTAAGCCCAAGTCATTCATCATAGAAAACGTCAAGGGGCTTACTCGCTCCAGCTTCGCCAATTATTACCAATACATATTGTTGCAGCTTGAGTTTCCAGAGGTAGCGAGGCGTGGGAACGAAAGCTGGATGGAACATTTACGCCGCCTCCAGTCCGAGAAAACTTCCGGAGCACTACATTCGACCGGACTTGCCTACAATGTGGTGCCGACGCTGGTCAACGCCGCCGACTATGGTGTCCCGCAAAAGCGCGAACGAGTATTCATCGTCGGTTTCAGATCGGATCTTGGCATTGAGTGGTCATTCCCAAAGCCAAGTCACTCTCTTGAGGCTCTTTTACATTCACAGTGGATCTCGGGGGAATATTGGGACAGGCATCGCGTGGCTAAGGCTAAGCGTCCAGATATCCCGGAAAGGTTAGCAGCCAGGGTAAAAAGGCTATCCCTGGACCTTCTTCCACCAGAAGAGAAGCCATGGCGTACGGTCAGGGACTCCTTAATAGATCTTCCTGACCCAAGAAAAAGGGCCGCACGGGAATTCCACAACCACAACTTCCAGGATGGTGCTCGCGTGTACAAGGGGCATACAGGTAGCCCTCTCGACTTGCCAGCAAAAACCCTCAAGGCAGGGGATCACGGCGTTCCCGGCGGTGAGAATATGATGGTTCTGGAAGATGGAAGTGTTCGTTACTTCAGTGCTAGGGAATCCGCCCGGTTGCAGACCTTCCCGGATGGTTATGTTTTCCATGGTTCCTGGACAGAAACCATGAGGCAGCTTGGTAACGCAGTTCCCGTCGCCCTGGCGCGTCGCGTCTCCGCCTCCGTCGCGGAGAAACTCGCGGAAGCCGAGATTAGCAAGATAGCTCGCGCCAGAGGAAGGAATGTGGCATGACAGAAAGGAAAATTCTACCGTTCAACCCGCTCGACAAAAGGCACCTTGGCGAAAGCGTGGGGCAAGCAATGCTCCGGCAGCCCGTGGTGCCCTTGGGGGAATTGAAGCCCTTCGATGGCGCTGGAATCTATGCGATATATTACGCAGGGGGGTTCCCTGGTTACGAGGCAATAGCCGAGCGCAACCGCGATGGTTTCTTTAACGCACCCATATACGTAGGAAAGGCCGTTCCCAAGGGAGCCAGAAAAGGGGGAGATCTTGAAGCATCTCCTGGCAAAGTGCTTTACAACCGACTAAAGCAACACGCCAAAAGCATCGAGGAGGCATCCAATATCGACATCGCCGACTTTCATTGTCGTTATTTGATTGTTGACGATATCTGGATTCCCCTAGGAGAGTCCTTGTTGATAGCCAAGTTTGATCCTCTATGGAACAAACTCATTGATGGATTTGGCAATCACGATCCAGGAAAGGGCCGCCACGCAGGACTTAGGCCAAGATGGGACGTGCTACACCCCGGGCGCTCTTGGGCGGAAAAGTGCGCGCCTCGCGACGAAACCGACGAACAAATAATTAGGGAGACGCGAGACTACCTGCGCAACAATCCACCACCGAATGACACCTCTATGATCACTCCCTAGTGTGGTGCTTCATACAAATTGACGATGATAGCGTGACGCTAAGCGGTTAGCCGCTAGGCGCGTGCCGCCGGGAATGGCTTCTCCCTTTCCAAGGCGCGCAACAACGCGGATGATATCATCGTCAATTTGTATGAAGCACCACACTAGAAAGCCGGACGAAAGAAACATTAATGTGAGGCTCGCGCTGCGCGATTACGACTGACCAAGCGAGTCGCGACCTCACTATCAATCTCTTGCTGGGATTTGATTCGATTCGACTCCATCCACGCAACAACGTCATCCTGTCTGATTAGAATCCTGTTTCCACCAGGCTTGTGGTAAGGAAGCCTTTTTTCATGGGTTAGACGATATATGTAACTTTTTTTCGCCCCAATAAGCTCCGCGCACTCTTCCACGGTCAAGAACTCCTTCTCGGAAACGGAAATGGTCGGTTTTCCATTCTCCTTCATAACCTTGGCTAGCATCTGTTTGATTTCTGCTAGCTCACTCATCACGCTGTTCAGCAGTTCGGCTTCTTGTGCTGTCATCACATACCTACTTCATTGGCAACCCTCTCAATGACTGCAATTTTATGGGTGTCCGTTGAGAAACCTCCGCTCTGAAAGTGCCCTTTTTGGACAACTCGGCTTACTTTCTGGAACTTTCACATGTGAAAGTTTTACTTATTCTTTTAAAGGCCAATCAACGGGCCTGGTTGAGAGGTCTTCGGAATGAACATCCCTAGTTTTGGCGTCATCTGACTTCAAATCACCACCTAGTGTGGTGCTTCATCCAAATTGACGATGATAGCGTGACGCTAAGCGGTTAGCCGCTAGGCGCGTGCCGCCGGGAATGGCTTCTCCCTTTCCAAGGCGCGCAACAACGCGGATGACCGCTTAGCGTCTCGCCCGA
>JARRQF010000197.1:0-7741 GCA_037382065.1 Candidatus Thiodiazotropha sp.
AGTGCTAATCTAGTATTTCAGGATGGGGGGGTCGCTCATGGCGAGGAAGATCCTACAGCTTTTATCACTGTTCCTGAAGATCGAGGGCGCTGGATGGAAGTGATTGTTCATGTGAAAACAGCGACAACTAGTACATCAAATGATGGCGTTATTCAATTGTGGCGTAAATGGTACGGCGACCAATATTACACAAAAATACATGAAAAGTTGAATGCTCGTGTTAATGAGATAGGAGCACCTGTACAGGGCATTAGTGCAGGTTATATTTTTGGATGGGCAAATGATCCTTATAACGATGAAACTGAGTGGCTTCTAGATAATTGGTCTATTTACGACACCTTAGAAACGCCAGAAACTTCTAAAGTAGCTAAAAAAATAGCTGATTTCAAAGTAGAGTAATTCCAACATTGTTTTGATTCTTTTTGGTGTATTAATCCCAATTTCTTATAGCGCAGAATCGGCGGCAATTTATGAGGACTCTTTTGAAACATTTAAAATTAATAAAGCCACATTTAGGTGATTTCATTTTGTTCAGGCAAAAATGCCAATGAAGGTTGTTTATCCAAGACCGGATAATGAGACCCAGATTCATTCAAGGCATCGTTGGGCTCATCCTGCAATGTCTTATGAAATTCCTATAGGTGTACAAGGTGGTGCATGGCCATTTAAATATGAACTAATTACTGGGCCAAGTGGTGCCGCTATAGGACAAAATTATGGTGATGAAAATTATGGTGTTATCACTTGGACGCCTACAACATCAAATGGAGTTGAATCTTTTACTGTTAAGATTACAGACCAGCAGCTAAATACAGTTAGCGCAAGATGGAACGTTACTATTGATGCAGATCAGTTTATTTTTGTGCAAGACGGTTTTACTGGCACTAAATTAGGTACTATCAGTCAACCTCTCGAATCATGGGCTGACTGGTATATGAATGATGCTAATAATAGTACTTATGCCAATAAGATTATTGTTTTTAGAGGAGGATCATATTCTATTATTGGTGATCCAAATCAAAATGGTAATATAGAAATAAATACAGGAGTTAAGTCGCCATCTATTATTGGGTTTCCAGGTGAATTACCCGTTATGGATTGTTCTGCAGCAAAGATTTTCACAAGGGGAGGGGGAAACGTTAAAGATATTTTTGTTGCCGATATTCGATGGGAGCACTCAAGGCAAGATGTAAATAATGCTCATTTTTTCTGGGCTACTGGAGATGTTACTCGCTCAACCTGGTTTAGAAATTATTTTTATGATCATGGGCCGGGTATTAAAGGTACAGATAACACAACCGCTGTATTTGTTTCAAGTACAGCAACTCATAAAAACAACATCCTCTACAAAAATAATACGCATGATAATTTTCACAATACTGGTTCAAATGGCTCTTATGTTGATATATATTATTCAAGTTATGTATTAATTGAATCTAATATTGCTAAAAACAGTAATAATCAGTATGGTTTTTGGCCAAAAGCGACCACTAGCTTTATAACTGTTCGTGCTAATAGTGCGTATGAAAACATTACTAATGGAGGGATAACCGTAGGATACGGAACCGAGTCTCCAGAGGTAGCTCATGACCATGAAATTTGTTGGAATCGAATACGACTGCCTATGGGTTCTTCATCACATAGTCTCCTTTTTGCTGGTTCTAACAATTACATAAACCGTACATACCACTCTTATATTTATAGAAACACATTTGTTAATGGCTCAAGCTGGATAAGATTCAAAGGAAACGAACCTTTTGAAGTTGATAGTAACGTTGTGATTAGTGATGATTTGGATAGATGGAATACCAGTATCATGAGGATTAAGCACCCTAACTTAACCGGCAATGAAAATACTGGTATAACAGATCAAACTGGCTCATTAGTTGGGCAATATAGACTAGATTATTTAGGGGTAGCTGGTCATGAAGTTTCAGACGTTTATGCCACTACCCCTAAAGCAGTTACAGCGCTTGGTATAGAATAGTTTTAATTGCATATTACTTTCCGGCGATCTGCAGTTGGATCCAAATGCCCAGGTGGCATTGCTTGACGCGCAGTGAAATGGTATCGCAAAAGCCGTAGGTGGTTCGCTGCCTCACCACATCCTACGATTTTTGCGAATATTCGCTGCATGCTTTTACAACATCCTTCCTTGCGGGAGAGGGTTAGGGTGAGGGGGATATAAATTGGAATGAGTATATCAAAACCCATAAACCTCCAGAATCAGATGATTTAAGGTTAGGATAAATGACTCGAAAGCAACTTATTTTACTGTTAACTATATTTAGTGCTTTGTTTTATTGTTCTTCTTCAATGGCATGGTTAATTGAACAATCATATGACTCACAAGGGCTGGGAGATACATGTGAAAACTGGCAGACAACTAAATCATATGTTACTGATATTCAAAGTTATAGTGGAGGTAACTCTTGCCTTCTACATATCAATGCAGGACAAACAGGATTTGGTGTGTGGGGAGGGATATTGAGTCATCCGTCACCTTTGTATAAAGGTGATGAGATATGGGTAAGAGTAAGAACATTTTTTCCTCCTAGTTTCAATTATGATTCTAGTGGTGAAGGGAACCACCTTAAGTTTCTTAGATTACATACTCGTGGTGATTCGAATACTAATTACGGTTATGATGATATTTATATAGATCCAGAAGCAAGTAGTCTTGCATTTCGTTTTATTTATGAAGGGGATCCAGTATGGTCAAATATTGGTTCGACAGATGATAAAATTAAGAAAGGCGTATGGGAAACTTATGAATACTATGTGAAATTTGATTCTATATCCAAAGATAATGGTGGAAATGCAATAGTAAGATTTTGGAAAAATGGTGAATTACTAAAAGAAATCACCAACCTAACAACTTTGGCTAATAGTAATGCCTATTCTGAAAGCACATATCTCTTTACTTACTGGAACGGCGCTTCTCCACAGACTCAACAAATGTATTTAGATGATTTAGTTATTACAAGTTCTCCGCCAGGTGAAACTGATTCGCATGGAAATAAATATATTGGTGTAAGTAGTAGTTATATTGCTGCTCCAAAACCTCCTGGTCCATTATATGTTCAATGAGTTTGATATACGTTTGGTTATATTATATGGGAAAAGTTCGACTTGAATACCATTCTGTGGCTCAACCAGTGAGTGGTTAGGTGGCTCATAATTTCGGATCAATTATGGAATGCCCCAAAAGGTTAGGATGACCACCGCCCGCCAAAGACTGCTCAGTCTTCAAGAAATAACTTACTACCACTCTATTTCTCACTGTGTACGCCACGCTTGGTTGTGCAGAAAAAATCCTTACAATGGAAAGAGTTTTGAGCACCGAAGAGAGTGGGTATTAGATCGTATTCAAAAAGAGTTACCTATCGATTTAAAAATACCATGGAATATCTCACTCAAATATTGGCACATGATCGAAAATCATGATGCGGTTCGTACCTCACCACATCCTACGACTTTTGCGAATATTCGCGGCATGCTTTTACAACACCCTCCAAGGGGTGAGGGGGATCTAATAACCGCTGAGATTGCTAAACTTCTCAACCAAAACGAAATGCTTTGCAACATTTTTGTGGCGATTTGTTTCTATTATCCTAAAAAAATCAGTTGACCGCTCCATTCTAATAATAGGTTTCTGATTTTGAAGAAAATAGCTTCGATAGTTATGGGCACCTACTGGGTGAATCACGCTACAGCGTGAATAGCACGCTTGTGGCGGCACATGGCGGCGTTGCAACTCCTTGGAATAGCAGGCTATTCCGCGTCATTGCGCGCGGTGCATGAATGCACCAGTGTCGCAGGCACATGGATGTGCAGGAGCGACCCTTGCCCAGCACCACCACAAACGCACCCTTCACGCTGCCAACTGATCTTTTTAGGTTTAAGATAGTTTTTTCCCTCGTCTGTAGAATCGTTAGGGAAAAACAGCTAAATGGACATACAAAACTATAACCCCATCATTCAGAATAAACCCGCCGACACAACTTTAATTTGAAATATGCCGCGAAATATTCGAGAACACCCAGTGCGCCGAGATAAATCGACAAAACGGGTCGCCGTAGAGCCCTAACTTGTGATCGAAGATCACTCGCCAGGCCCCCGGCGCAGATATCTATAGAAAATACCGCCGCCAGTTCAGCTATACGTTGTTCTATCCAGCCACGGCGATGTTCATAGTCCATGCTGAAAAAGGCACGACGCACACAGTGGGAGACACGATGATAATAGAGGGTGGCATCTAGAGATACCTGGGCTTTCCTTGGCTTGGGCCAGTATCGGCCCTTGATATTCGAATGGTGAAACCCAGTTTGACAAAAGCGCTATGGATTGGCAAGGTTGTGGTGGATGTCTGGATAGTTGCTATGGATAGTTACCAAGGATTCATTATCCTAACTTGTTATGGGCCTAATAATGTTTACAAAACTAACTAAACAAGCTCTTAAATTAAGCATATTGTACTTTATTGCATTTAATGCCAATTCTGCAGTATTTTTTCAAGATTCTTTCGAAACAGGAGATTATTCCAAAACTAATCCAGAAGGCTTCTCATGGACTGATAACTCATGGACATCTATAGTTTCTGCAACCGAAGAAGTTGCAGATGCATCTGGAGTACTTAGCCCACCAAGAAATATTGCTAATGCTGCAGCCTATCCAGGTGGAGACTGGACTCCTCATTCTGGTGATTATAGTATGCGATTTCGCTATCGTGCCGGGGAGGCCATGTCAGAACAGCGATTTGATCTTGGGACACCTCATGCCGACATATGGATAAGTTTTTGGCTTCGGGTACCCGTTAATTACGCTCATGGTCCCGTCGGTGATCCCAACAAATTATTCGCTCTCTGGATGGATGGATATAGTCAGGCAGGCGATGGGTCTACTTTTTGGCTTTCAATGTGGCGTGATTGGCATATCAATCCATCTGATAGCCTACTTGCGTTTACTTATAGTTTAGGTGGAAACACTTCAAGCGTAGCATTTAAACAAGAAGTACCTTTTATAAAAACGTCTGACTCGGGTCGTTGGATGCAAATGGTTATACACATTAAAGCAGAGTCAAGCCCTGGGTCAAGCGACGGCGTAGTTCAAACGTTCAGAAGATGGAATGATGAAACAAGTTTTACAACAATTCACAGCTCTTCATCGGTTCCATTAAAAATACCAGTTGGCGGACCGAAGGGTTTTAAAGCAGGATATATACTAGGATGGGCAAATGCGGCATACACGGAAGATACTGAGTGGCTTATGGACGATTTTATTCTATCCACTACACCTCTTGTAATAGCACCAAAAAATATTGATCAATTAAGGGTTGAATAAAATTTAAGTTACGCATAAATATCAAATATTCATCCAACAGTAAGGCTAATTATATTTTTGTTAAAATTGCAAGCTATCTGTGGCAAGTAGAAACTACATGGACACTCACCATTTAATAGTTATTGCGAAAGCACTGTCATTTGAACTTTGAATGGCTTTAGGCTATTGCAAACGGTGACTATCCCGGTACTACTCACCCACTGGGTAACATTAACCAATTTCCCCCTTTTCCAAGGGATCCCGAAGTTCCGAGCTTAGCTCGGCACAAGCAGCTCCTTCTCACAGAGAAAGAATACACACAGGAAAAGCATAATATAGGAGAATCACTTCTCCACATCAATCGAGATCTTTTTCGGCACAGCTCAGAATACGATCAAAGGATTCCTGAGTCTGAGGAATTTCTCAAGAAATGTTACCCCGCTTGTCTTCTCGAGTGATACGATCCGTCCAGTCAACTAGCTCTAGACACTCCGAGAGTTTGAAGGGCTGACCCTTGGGCATCTCTTTCCGGGGGTTGCCTACGGAGGATCTAACCGGACCGGTAGCAATCCACCAGAACCGAATCCTTGAATTGCTTTTGCGAGTGCTCGATCACCTCATCCAGAATCCACACTTTCGTAACATCGCGATCCACATACAATAGAAGACCAGATGATAATGATTGGACACCAGGACATAGATAAAAAAATAATATTGCAATAGAATAGACTTCAACCCACATACTCAATTTCAGTAACCAAGCAGTACCGGATCATATTGCCAGGAAAACCATAAGGAACACTTTCTCATGTTAACCATCGTTATCATGTTCACCGTTTACTTTGCTGTTGCAAAAAGCCGGGGCAGAGATCCAGTCATGTGGGGGTTTGTCGGTGCCGGAATTAGCGCACTGAGCAAACTGACGATCGCGCAATTTCTTACGAGTTTTTCAGCGACTAGCATTTTTTCATTGTTTGAGATTATTCTATTGAGTTTATTGATATATATTTTCATGCCCAATGAAGAATCGAGCAAAACCCATACTCATATTTCAAATCACAACTCAACGGTAGACGAGTTGGTGGAAGCGGTGTTGAACGAGGACGTATACAGAGTTCGCAAACTACTCGATGCAGGCGCCAACCCTACCGAAAAAAGGCATGATGGTTACAGCGCTATCGATTTTGCACGAGGCAGATCTCTGCATGAGATACATAAGATATTATCAGAATATGCCACGCACTAAAGTCCCTCTTCAGAGGCATTTAAGGAGTCGTTCCGTGCTCAAAGGACTCAAACCCTCATCCCGCTGCTGCTCATAACCGCAGACAGCTCTACTAGCGGCCCACATCAACCACAATCACGCCGGGCAGATAGCCCAGCTGCCCTACTAAACAGTCAATTTTTCTCGAGCACTTCTGTCGGAAATACGGGCTAACGTGTCCGGCTACAAATTCGGATGACTGTCTATACTAGTCGTTTTTTTGTTATGCACGAAAACAAGTCCTTTGTAGTGCAATTGCCCTGGGCTCAATACTGACCCTACATTCTTGTTTCCACTGGCTAATGTTTTGTTAGCTTTTATTGTTAATAACAATTGTTTTCGCCAACATATCTCCTAGCCTTTGACGCCTTTTCAGAACAATAAATACTGCCTCAAATACACCAAGAATTGGGGTTAATATATTCCTAATAATTGATTGAGTAACTGTACAATATGCACCTGTATTTTTATGAACAACAGATATATTTAGTAGCTTTTTCCCAATACTTTGTCCTTTAGGTAATGCGTCTGATAGTAAATAATACAGAAAAGGAATCACAATAATTATAATTCCCGAATATTTATCCTTTAATTCAAATGTATTCCTTATGTATATGCCTATGGCAAACAGTCCTAGGGAAATCAGCCCATCTATAAACTGCCCTTGGTATCTTTTGCCTGGATGAGCAAGATCAGAGCCAGGTTCATTTTGAGTTTCGTTCATAATTTCCTTTTTTCATTAAGCTACGTTGTAACTCAGCCGCGCCGTTTTTTGGCGTCGGCTGGGGAGATTTGAGATTTCTCCACTCCAAGTTGGCTCAATACCAACTCAAAGGGTCTCGGCGATGGCTTAACCATACTATGATCGGAGGAGAACGAGGTGGCGGAAAACAGATCTAAAATACCCATGCACTCGAACTCTTTTAACCATGCGATTTTTGGTGCCCAGGTGTCGATGATGGCTGCCAATGTAAAGCGTTTCCACAACTGATGGAGTGCTGCGGCGTATTCTTTGGGGATAAAACCAAGTTCGTGGAAGATCAATGGGGTCAGTGTCATTGATTATTGCTCCTTCTGTATTTCTCCGATTTGCGATCCCCTCCTCGGCCCAAGGGTATAGCCCTGCGCCCTGTTTTAGCCTCAATTTGCGCTCTA
>JARRQF010000198.1:0-7240 GCA_037382065.1 Candidatus Thiodiazotropha sp.
TTTATTCAGAATATTCATACAGTGCATAATAACCTGAGAAGGAGGAGGGACATCTCCTGACTCATACCTCGATACTGAACATTGGGTTTTCTTTATGGAATAGGCAAAATCTTTTTGATTTAATTGAAGTTTAATTCTGGCGTTTCTGATAATTTCAGCAGGAGATTGAGACGTTGACATAAAATTTTATACATATGAATATTGTTGCCGTGAATATTACTTTACCAAATTATTCATATAATGCATAATTATTGTGTTTGATAATATCGTCCCTAGCTACTATGATTGAAGGGATGGAGAGATGTATAACCAGCGATTGGTACTTGCTATGGCGCGCGCAGATTTAATAATTAGTTTGGTTAAGACGGGAATCGAAGGTGATCAGCCGACTTTCCGTAAAACTGTTGAGGCAATTGCTGCTGAGGAAAAAGCGAAGCGCCACTATGCTCTTGCAGAGCGCCTGACCGAGATGCTTCAATCTGCTGTTACTCCTTCATCTTCTCATGCGGCTTCAGTTTCTGATCCAAAGCTACAGAATGCCTAATATGTTGTTCACCCCAAGAAAAATCTGGATGATTTGGTTTTGTCAGCTGATGTACAAAGGCGCTATGTCCTTTCTGTACCAGTTGGTAAGACAAAAACATAGTCCAGACTCGTTTAAAACAAAGACAAAAATAATTGCGGATATTTGATTCGCTTGTGCATGGAGGTCACGGAGCTTAAAACCCATCCTAATTTTACCGTGCGGCCAGAAAGCTAGAGGGACTAGAGTTTATTCAAGAACTGGTTGGAGATGAAATACCTCCCGATAAGGATTTTTATTACAAGGAAAAGGAAGGTGAAGGAGCATCAGATAAACCTCTAAAAGAGTTTATATACCTGACAATGACGAATTAGGACTCGTTAAATAAACTGTATCGTTATTGGGAAAATTATACAAAGCAGAAAAACTACAAATTCCCTCTCGGTCTGGCACCTTTAAGAGATCTCTTTGCGTGCTTGCATAGTATTAGGTTTTGGAATACTCGTGATAGATTACTTAACACTGGGCTGGTTGAAGATTGGAGTCTGCGGGCTGAGGAGCAACAAGAAAACCTGCCAATATCTCAATATCTCAATATCTCAATATCTCAATAGCTCAATAGCTCAATAGCGACAACATTACAGAGAAAAATATGGTAAAATGAGCATATCAAACCACATTTGGAGCAACTAGAGTTATCGTCTATTGCATCTATTTGTTAGGCATTTCCTTTATGATTTGTTTTGATAACTTGAGCTTTTCTTCACATTCAATCTTGTATTCCCAGCCATTTTTAATTTTTATGGAATTAAGATATTCATCTATTGCATTCACTGATTTATCCTTCAAATCTTGCTCACATTTCCCTCTAATTTTAGCAGAAGCGAATGCCAAACCAATTACAGATTGAAAGTATGTGTATGATGAATACTCATTTCGGTACGGATCACTAATGTCAATTTCCCAGCTTTTAAGTAAATTGCTAAGGAAAGTAATCGCTGACTTATTACTATTTTCTTTATTCCATGTTTGAAATAACTCTAGAATATCTGCGCCAGTATCATTACCATTTGGAGCGAATTCATCAGTACAACTCCATTGGTTTGGAATTGGTACTATTTCTCTAGCTTTTGGATGAAAATCGTCCCAATCTAATCCAAGCTTTTCCCAATCATTTAGTTTATTAAAAGCTTCCTTTCTTCGTATAGACACTATATCGTGAATCTTTTCTAATTCATTGGTACTACCGGGAATAGTTTTGAGTGTGGACTTTAAATGAACTTCAAAAGCAGGATAATCAAAGTTGTCTGACTTTTTGATCTTTTGTTTGATTAGAGGAGAAAAATATATAATTTCTTCAAGAACTGCCTTTACCCAATCTGGATTGATTTGAATCGGAGGCTTTCGATTTCTCTCTATTTCATATCCAGTGGTAAACTTTGCTTCAAAATCCAAATTTAGGCGATGTTTTTTACGATAAAATGTACATTTTGGTAATTTTTTAAGATTTCTATGAAACTCTTCCTGCATTTTCTCAAGCGTTTTCCTGGCAGGACCGTCATGATAAAAATGCAATGTAATTTCTAGCTTTTGTATAGCATCACCAAAGTCAGGAATTTCATACTCAAGCAAATCAGAAACCACCGATATTGATCTATGCCCACCAAACGAATTATATAATCTATGTAAAACAGTGATGTCCATTTAGTACTCTCTCTAGTACCTAACGCCGCATTCAGTACCAATACGAGTAATACGAGGGCACTCACCATTTAAACGTCGTTGCGAATGTAGTAGCATTTAAAATAACCATCTGATCTTTTTAGGTTGAAGCCTTTTGTTATGTGAATGTATCAATTCCACAATGCCTCAACCATTTCATACCCTTTTGGATCATACTGCCTTAAACCAGCCTTATTATATGGATAATAATTACCGCCGACAAAATACATTGCTGATAACTCTGCGAAATACTCAAGCTGGTTCCTTCTCGCATAGGCACTTTTAATCGTTTTACCCTTTATGTCTCGAACACCTACGAATTTCTGAGAATTCTTGGCATTTTTCCATGAGTCAAATATTGGCGGGTATTTCTCCGGCCAATTCAATATATGCCAAGCATGAGATAACTCATGAAAAATGGCTTTTCTTGACCATAACTCGTTTAGGTACATTAAGTTTTCTGCGCTATATATAATTAGTGCATGTTCCCAGCGAGGGTCTAAATAAGTATAATTTTTAGGCTCACCTTTTCTAATGTAACTCATACCTTTTTTTCGTCCACCAAGTGGCGATGCTTCACCCCACAAAAGAAATACCCTTAATTTTGATAGTTCATTTCTGGCATTTTCAGGCATAACTGAAAATATATAATCCAGCGTTTCATTCAATTTAGCCAAAGAAGTAGCATACAATTCTTGATCCCCTTCCCTCATACCTTCTTCAACATATATATCCCATTTGCCTTTTTCTGATATATACGAGCGAGCAGGAAAACGGTAACTAACCTTTGTTTTATCTACTTTCGACTTTGAAACCAAAACAGTGAGACTATTTTCAATGTCACTTTCACAATCATAAGTATTTTGAGTAAAGACAGTATTTCCAGACTTATCTTTGCACTTAATTATTTCTCGTGCATTACTGCTATGAGGAAACACCAATAGAATCGAAACTAATAAAACTATATAGATATACACCTTACTTCTCTTTATTCACATCACAGTTATATTAACGAACCCCCTTGTCTCGTTATACATTCTCAGTAAGTCTGTGACAATAGCAAACAGCGGATTTCGTAGGAAAATCATGGGGTCATCCAACTAAATCTAGCAAACCACGTCTTCTTGATCAGGTGCTCTTAAAGCGAGAGTTTTCCTTTATCATACTATTTTACTAGGGAAAACACCTGAACCGGATAATCTGAGGCGGATCAAACGTTACAAATCCATTCCTGTTGTGATGGATGTCGACGCAAGAGGTGTCGACCGCCTTCACACGGATAAGCACCGCTCACCAGATCCTACGTAATAGGCTTATCACAGGTTACGTACCGGCTTTAGCAATCTTCGGAAGATTGGCTACATGTTCAACCAAAAATTTACAGGTAACCTCCTTATTTATTTTAATATTGATTAATGCTAATAATATATAAATAAGTATCCACTTACCGTACTCTATATTTTTTAATGGTATGTTAAGTCTCGCAATACCTTACAAATGTAGTATCTGATTGCGCGCTTTATAAGCTAGTGAATAGTCTAGAGATTAACGGCGGCCGGACCATAGAAACTCATGGAAAACACAAATTAACCTCTAAAATAATCATCAAATCAGGTTTTAAATCGCCAAATTTAGAGGCAAAACGACTGCTTTAAGGAAGTAAAGCGATGGCTTGTGCAAATCGACATTTTCTGCCTAGCTATGTATGACACATGACTCACTGGTGCCACGAGAAAGAGTTTCTGCTGAAATTCGCCAAGGACAAGCAACAATGGATGGCTTGGTTTTTTTCTAACAAAAAGGCTTGAGTCTTAGAATTAAGAGTGCTAGTCTCTGTCGTATTCAACACCCTAAATCAAGCAATATGGTTTTATCATGAAGGCAATAACATTATTCAAGAGTACACAAGAAACGCTTTCTGAGGCGTTCGGCCCAGTTGCGCCTGACTATTATGCATACTCATTAACCTAGCCTTCACTATTGGAGGCCAACAGAGCCTCCGCGCAATAAACAACCCGGTGGCTCTGACAGAGCACCGGGTTTTTTAGTTTCTGGTTAAACGAAATTTATAATGATTAATTTGAAAAACAACTTTGATGAATTCAAATGGTGGTTTTACTAAGGACTCCCGGTTATCTATGCCTGGAGGATTGAAATCTAACAGGCGATAAATATATAAGCCTGTTAGGTTAACACTTAACAGGTTTTTTTGTGCCTGCGTGAGTCAGTCACAAAACACAACGTTTGGCGCGCCAACAAACGGAGCTGATTGTTCGTCTAGCTATCGATCAAAAATCAGCATTTACTAAGACCTAAAACATTAGGAGCAAGAAAATGGTAAAGAAAGTGCACGTGAATGTCGGAACCATCGGTCATGTAGACCATGGAAAAACGACTTTGACGGCTGCCATCACACAAGTACAAGCACTTCGGCTTGGCGGCCAAGCAT
This sequence comes from Candidatus Thiodiazotropha sp., assembly GCA_037382065.1. Taxonomy (GTDB): domain Bacteria; phylum Pseudomonadota; class Gammaproteobacteria; order Chromatiales; family Chromatiaceae; genus Thiodiazotropha. The sequence continues at coordinate 4,695 of JARRQF010000198.1, forward strand.
TGTCGTTCGATCAAATTGACAATGCAAAAGAAGAAAAGGAGCGAGGTATTACTATCAACACCTCGCATGTGCAGTATGAGTCCGAAATTCGGAACTATGCACATATCGACTGCCCGGGCCACGCTGATTATGTGAAAAACATGATCACCGGTGCTTCGCAAATGGATGGCGCAATATTGCTGGTGGATGGCACTCAAGGCGCAGCGAAGCAAACGGTTGAGCATGTTTTGCTTGCACGTCAGGTTAACGTCGAGACAATCGTGGTATTCGTCAACAAGATGGATATGTTAGATCCCGACGAATGCAGTGAAATGGCTGAACTGATCGAGATGGACACCGGAGCGTTGCTAGAAACCCAAGGCTACGATAACGTCACATTCGTATTCGGAAGCGCTTTGAGGGCACTGAATGCGGTTGGTCGTGGCGACATCGATTCGCCTGACACTCAGTGTATCAAAGACTTAATCGACGCTATGGACCGCGATATCCCAGACCCTGTCCGGGATTACGACAGTCCGTTCATGATGCCGATTGAGGGGGTCAACACAATTGCCGGACGCGGAACAGTTGTAACCGGCCGTATTGAGCGCGGCGTGATCCGTGTAGGCGACACAGTTGAAATCATTGGCCTTAATGATGCCGATGATCGGCAGGTTGTGGTGACGGGAACTCAAGCCTTTAGGCAGGATGTCCCGATTGCCAAGGCGGGCATGAATGTTGGGTTGCTGTTGCGTGGCGTGAAGCGTGAAGACGTTCAGCGTGGTCAGGTGTTGACTGTGCCCGGCGTGGTGAAACCCCGCCGCAAGGCCAAAGCACGTATCTTTGTCCTGAGTAAAGAGGAAGGCGGTAGGCATACGCCATTCGGCAGCGGCTACCAACCACAATTCTTCTTCGGCACCACCGATGTAACGGGCGTGATCGGTGCCGAGAACGACAGTGGACTAGTACACCCTGGTGATCAGGTGGATATTCGTTTCGAACTCCACAAACCCATCGGAATAGAAAAAGGTATGCGTTTTGCCATCCGCGAGGGCAGCAAGACGGTCGGCGCTGGATTTGTAACCGAAGTGCTGGCATGAAAGTCTAGGCACAAAACCTACTTCCGATGTCCGGAGTCGCTGTTTGCTCCGGCATCGGAAGTCTCTTTACTATTGACAGCTATTGACCTATTGATGGGTCGGACCACAGCAATAGATTGAAAACACAGAATTAACCTCTAAAATAATCATTAAATCAAGTCCTAAATCGCCAATTTTGTAGGTAAAACGACTGCTTTAAATGGCTCGTGCAAATCGACACCCATTGGGGATGGATTGAAGGCACACTTAAACCTAAAAAGATCAGTTGGACAACGTGAAGAGTGCGCTTGTGGTGGTGCAGCGCAAGGGTTGCTCCTGCACATCCATGTGCCCGCGACACGGGTGCATCCATGCACGGCGCGTAAACATATCGGTAGAACATATCGAAACATATAAACATATCGGGACACCCAACGTTTGAACCTGTACCACTATATCGTTAAAGTGCTGTATTAATAATGAAAATCAACAGCTTGAATGGTAGCTATTTGATGGGGTCCCCAAATCTTCTCAGGGTTCACTACTGCCCTGTCAGCCAGACTTTAGGCAGGTGGGACTTGTGTCTTACAACACTCACCCACAGGGTAATATTAACCAATTTCACTCCTTTCCAGGGGATCCCAAAGTTCCGAGCTTAGCTCGGCACGAAGATTCTTTTGTTATGTGACTGAGCCTTCATAATCTTCGTCCACGTAGTAACTTACTGATATTTCTTTTGCTACAGCACCATAAACGGAAAATTCATGATAGCCATAGTGTTTAGCGAATACCGCAGCCATGCGACTTTCTTCCTCTATACCCAGAATGCAGAATCGAATTTAAAGATAGAGCTTTCTGAATAATATATCTCAACACTAGTCGATGCTGAGAAGTCTTAAGCTGATAAACCTCGTTCTTCTATTTCAGCTTCACTTCTACCGAGCATTTTACTCAGTAAGCTACCCAATTTGAATATTAATTCTTTATTCACTTATCATTCCTAGTTTCTTGGTAGCACATAACACCGCTGTTAATTTGACAATTTTGTTAGTAGCAATTTGGACCATCTTGCAATTTTTGAATATACCAGTGCTCTTCACTGAGTTGCTCCATTTCTCCACACTCGAGCATTTTGGTCCACGGACTCTCTAGCCTTTCCCAATACTCTAAGGTAAGTCCGTTACCTGAAACTGCAATACCTTTTCGGCTTAGCAAAATACTTACATTAAAATTACCGTCATCTGACCTAAAGCTTGTTACGAGTACAGCACCAAGATTTTTTAGCAGCGCTTACACTTTGCCAATATCTTGAGTTTGCTCTTTCGTAAGTTCACAGTCTTGCCTGATGTACTCCATCGAGCTTAGCTCTACGCGACGAAGACAAGCGTCGCCTCTGAATATGGACACGATTTCATTAATATCGCCTTTGTTCTCAATGCGCCACGAATCAACACCTTCGGGTGCTATACGTAGACCTTCTTCACATGA
>JARRQF010000199.1:0-12853 GCA_037382065.1 Candidatus Thiodiazotropha sp.
CATCCGCGTTGTTGCGCGCCTTGGAAAGGGAGAAGCCATTCCCGGCGGCACGCGCCTAGCGGCTAACCGCTTAGCGTCACGCTATCATCGTCAATTTGTATGAAGCACCACACTAGGGGGATCCAATAACCGCTGAGTGCGCTTAGCTTCGCCTAGCCAATCTATTTCACCACGAAGGACTTAACCACCCGACTTTGAAATCCCTCCAAAAACAAACCCTGGTCTTAACCAGTTAACCATCAGTGGCAACACCAATAAGGCGATGATTACATCCATAATCAAGGCTTCTGAGATATAGAGACTGACCGACCAGAGATTGGCCAGCTTGGTATTCATTAATGGAATGAAACTTCCCAGCAAAACCACCATTGATATGATGATCGCTGAACCAGTTGTTTCAAGGGTTGTTTTTAACGACTGCCTCCAATTCCCACCGGTTTCCAGCATCTCTTCGCGCAACCGCGATACCATGTAGATACCATAGTCCACACCCAACCCCATTGCGATACTCAAAGCGACCTGGACATGAAATGCCAGATTTGCCGACCACTCTTTGATAGAGGTCATGTAGGCACCCAGGCCATATTGTGTCATCAGTGTAATAAAGCAGAGGTTAATCAGGATAAAGGCGATCATCCAAGAGCGAAACATGATCAGCGTCATAAGAAAGACGGTCAGAGATGTGGCGACTGGAGCATTCAACCACTCTTTGAAGGCGACATCACGGGTTGCCTCGGTAACGCCTAGGAAGCCCCCGATCGCTGCTTTGCCCTGAATGCTATCCGTGGTGGTGACCGTCAGTTCCGGTTGATCGCCATTCGCCGGAATAGTAACGACCTCTCCAGGGCCAATGCCCACGGTTAGCAGCGACATTCCGGGATCATCCGCATGTTTATCGAGATAACCTTGGATATCCTGGATGGTCTGATGTGTCAGCTTTGGATCCATGGTATTGACAAAAGCAGCGATAATGCCCTCATCCCAGGTGCGTGTATTGACGAATGAATCCAACTCTCCAGAAGCCGAGCTGGCATATAACATGCCATTGTAAAATGGCACAGTCTCTTGCGGCTCAGGAAAGCTTGCATCAGATGCCATACGATAGGCATAGCTATTTTGTGCCATATGGGCCTCGTCAGGTATGGCATAGAGGTTCATATGTGCCATCGGCAACTCTCCTTCGGGGGCATTGAACATCATGTTCAGGGTTTTGACAAATTGCACATAGGAGGTGGTATATCCGATATAGGGATGGCTGCGCAGCCAATCCTCAAACTCCGACAGTGCATGTAGAACCGTCGGATTATTGAATATCCCCTGGGGTGGGTCATTCATCTCGTCAAAGCAGCGATCTGGCCCAATCACCCGTTTACCAGATTCACTCCAGGCATCCAAACCGCAGGATGGCAGGGTCCCCTGTTTCGAGCGGATTACGATGTTTGCCGTGATCACTCCCGGCATCATCTCTGACAAGACCTGCAGATGAGAGATAGCCTCAACATCGCCCCCCTCACCCAGAAGCGTTCCTAAAAGATAGTGATCTTTATAAGCAGCCCTGGGGTAGTTAATGCCCTTCTCCACACCAGGCATGACGTCAAACTCATCCTGTATTCGAACCACCTCCGGATCGTCACGTCCCCCACTTCCTGCAAGCAGCGCACTGAAACCTCGATCCAATTCGGCCATATAGGCAGACGCCATCCAGATGGCCATGACCCCCACCACAGGTAACCACTTTCCAGGCCCACACAGCAAGCGTGTCAAACCGCTAGCCAAGCGACGCTCCCACCCCCGTGCCTGCTCTACATTCTGCAGTTTGGGCGGAAAACTAACCATCAGTAATGGAATCAAGGTGGTGGTGGTTAAAATCAGCGTCGACATGCCGAAAATACCGAAATAGGCGTAGGCCTTATAGAATGAAATATCGATGAATGAAATCGCAAAAAACCCGTGTAGATCGGTGCCAATTGAGAGCACAGCCGGCACCACAGTATGCCGGATAGCGGCGAATGCTGCCTGCTCTGGATCACGACTGGTATTCAGTTCCTGCATGAAACGGCGGGTAATTTGCATCGAATGGCCGATTCCAATCGCCAATAGCAGCATCGGCGTGAGGGCCATCATAGTGGTGAGCTTGAATTGAGAAAAGCCCATCACTCCCAAGGTCAGAATAATCGTCATCCCCACCCCTAGCAGAGGCAGAACAGCACAACTCCAGTGGCGAAACTCATACCAAAGCACCAATAGAATAATGACGAGTGAGATGCCGAATAACCAAGCCTTATCCCACAACTCCTCAACCATCGAGGCGAGAAAATAGGGCTCCCCTGAGACCAGAAACTCGACTTGGTCACCGTAGCGCTGCCGATACTTATCCATCACCTCTCTGACCTGGGCTATCCACTCCAGATGATGGTCTTTCAATTTATTGCTGAAATCACCAATGATGAAAGTGCCGGTCGCAGTGCAGTTTTCATGAATATTGCGGATTGAGGCATTGCTGATTAATCCATTGGAGTCAATAATTTCACACTTCTCGCCCTGTTTGTCCTGGTAGTAGACCAACAGAGGTTGCAGAACAATATGTTTCTCCACGCCATGGCGTAGATAGCTGATTTGTTGCTGCTGCTCCAGCTCATCATCCGCCAAGCCGTTAACTGGCATCAGCCTGTGAAAATCAAGGCTGCCATCTTCTGTAATACCCAGGTTGCGTAACTTTGACGAAGGCAGACCAACAAAGTTGGCAACATTGGCATACTCCAGCGCACTCACATCACGATAGAAATCATTCAGCATACGGATGAACCAGGGCTGATAGATATCTCCCTGCTTTACCCTCATACCCCAGACCATCAGGTTTCCCATGCCATAGTTAAGGTCACTGTAGAGATTAGTAGCGATATAGGGATTGGAGAGAGGTAACAGAGAGTCCGGGTCGTTTCGCAAGTTAACCTGGTTAACAAATAGCAATGCCATCAAGGTCGCTACAAACAGCAGCAGGATTGTCACTCGTCGATGCTTTAGAATAAACTTGGCGTAGCTCGATGCAAAATCCCTTTTTTGTCTTTGTACCACTAACCTAGAATCCGTAATTAAACAGGTTGAAGGGGGCGCTTGTGGTGGCGCAGACTAAGCATCGCTTTTGTACCTGCGACACTTGCGCTTCTCGCTCGCGCCAAGACAAAATATTGAGGAGGTGCATGATTCACGTTAGGTGGTATTATCCTCGCTCTGCGTGGGATTGCCAACATCGACATTTCCTTGTTTTACATAAGGTTAAGCACCTTATAAGCAGTAGTTCAATAGCTAAACTTCTAAAGTAATCAGAAAATTCAATTATTGCCCCAGTAGTTGACTACTTTATATCAGATATTAGCAATCTACTGCGGTAACATCCGCCCTCCCCAGGTTTTATAGGCCTTAGTGTGGTGCTTCATACAAATTGACGATGATAGAAGCCTGCTCAGGCCAGGAGACAAGGCGCAATGCGCAGGGAATGGCTCGCCCTTTTCAAGCATTGCAACGCAGTATCCTGGCCTTCCTCCGACCAGTAGTCATCAGATAGATCCACATTCAGCGATATGGTACTGCGCGGAACATAGACTAAACTATCTTTTCCATCAGCATGAGTGATGGCGTAGATATAGCGCGGATAGGTGATACGCGGGTCGGGCTGATCGAGGGATTGCCAATCGATGTAGACAGTTTTAACCTTCTCACCGTTTTTATAATAGACCGTTTGATAGAGTGAAAAGGTTCGTTGGTCGATTTCACTGATATGGTAGTCATACCACCAGTTTTTAAATTTTGTGGTGCTCTTCAAACGGTAGATCGACTTGCCAATGTGAGCACACTGGGGCCCAGGCAGTTGCAGGGTATAGCGAGTTTTCTCCCAACGCTCTAAAGCCATAGATGCCAGGCACTCCTCAACTCTTGCCTCGCCAAGTAGCTCATGCACCTCATCCTCTGGAGTACGCAACACCAGTTCGCCATAGGTTAGATTGGTACCAAACCAGACATCCTCATGGGACGGCTCATTGATATGCCGGATCTTGCGCAGTGCCGGAAACCACATTGAGATAACAGAACCTCTCTCTGGATCACGAAAGCGGGTTAATAAGACACCAGTGCCTTTGGTCTTACCCGACGTCAATATAGCCATCTGCTGAGATTCGATGGCAGGGTCCTTGGGATTGTTATTGACATAGGTATCGAAGGTCTGCACCCCAGGAACCCGCCCCTGAGAACGCATCTCCAACGGTGCCCGATTAACGACCACGGCCACCTCTCGGCCATGACGCTTACTGATTGCATTGCTTAGCAGCCCACCATGTGCCGCTGTGTAGACTTGGCGGGCTATTTCATCAGCGCTCAATGCCGCAGGCAGATAGGCTGGCGTTTCTGTGGCCAAAACGCCAGCAGATAACAGCCCCAACAGAGCAACCGTTAAGAGATACAATATATTTTGATACATGCCACTGACTCTGCCATGGATATTAATAACAGACAAGCAAGTAAAATCCCTATTCAATGGCAGATTCTAGGTTTAAATCACTTCCTAAGGTACAATCGCCTGCTTGTTACCACTATTATTTGGAATTGATTTGGAAAATTTCAGAGGCACCACTATTCTATCTGTCCGACGAGCCGGCAAAGTCGTGATTGGTGGCGACGGTCAGGTCTCGCTGGGTAATACCGTAATGAAAGGCAATGCCCGTAAAGTGCGTCAACTTTACAAGGGTAATGTGATCGCCGGTTTTGCTGGAGCGACCGCTGATGCATTTACGCTGTTCGAACGCTTCGAGGGCAAGCTCGAAAAGCACCAGGGACACCTAACCCGTGCCGCAGTGGAGATGGCAAAGGATTGGCGAACTGACCGTGCACTACGCCGACTTGAGGCCCTACTCTGTGTCGCAGATGCTAAGGTATCGCTGATCATCTCAGGCACTGGGGATGTGATTGAACCCGAGCATAATCTGATGGCAATCGGCTCTGGTGGCAGCTTTGCTCAGTCCGCTGCTCGTGCACTGATTGAAAATACGGAACTCAGCGCCCGCGAAATCGTCGAAAAAGGTCTCGGCATTGCCGCTGACATCTGCATCTACACCAATCACAATCAGGTGCTTGAAGAGTTGGACAGCGAAACCTAAAGCCGATTGACAATTATGCAGAATACCGCCCATGCCGACCAGCCAAACGAGCATTCACAGGGGACCCATTGCAGGATGCAAGCAATAAAACACAAGGACAATACCTACAGCGTTAGCTTTCGCTCATGCGGACTCAATCAAATCGTGCCCTCTGCCCAGGCTGACCTAAGCCAAGCAATAGCACAGCGTTAACAGGCCCAAATTCATGTCGCAAATTACCCCCCAACAGATTGTCGCCGAACTAAATAAACACATCATCGGCCAGACCGACGCCAAACGCGCCGTTGCCATTGCCCTACGTAACCGGTGGCGTCGATCCCAGGTCGATGAAGCCCTGCGCAATGAAATCACCCCCAAGAATATTCTCATGATAGGTCCAACCGGCGTTGGCAAGACCGAAATTGCCCGCCGTTTGGCAAAACTGGCCCATGCCCCCTTTCTCAAGGTGGAAGCCACCAAGTTCACTGAAGTGGGCTATGTTGGCCGCGAAGTAGACTCCATCATCCGTGAACTTGCTGACTCAGCCGTCAAAATGGTGCGTGAGGGAGAGATGGAAAAGGTTGCTGGAGATGCCCGCAAAGCTGCTGAGGAGCGTATTCTTGATGCCCTGCTGCCAACCCCCAAACAGAGCGGATGGGATGACACTGAATCAAGCAGCGGCGTGTCGAGCGCAACCCGCGAAAAATTTCGTGAAAAACTACACCGTGGCGAACTTGACGATAAAGAGATCGAAATTGAGGTCCATGCTACTCCGGTAGGGGTGGAGATCATGGCCCCTCCCGGCATGGAAGAGATGACTAATCAACTACAGGGAATGTTCCAAAACCTTGGTAGCGGTCAGGCGAGACGTCGTAAACTGCGTATCAAGGACGCCTATAAAGTATTGAGTGACGAAGAGGCGGCCAAGCGTATCAACGAAGAGGACCTTAAGCTACGTGCTCTGGAAACGGTGGAGCAGCATGGTATCGTCTTTATTGATGAGTTGGATAAGGTCACCAGTCGAGCAGAAACCAGTGGCGCAGATGTCTCCCGTGAAGGGGTGCAACGAGACCTGCTGCCTCTTGTCGAGGGCTGCACCATCTCTACCAAGCACGGCATGGTGAAAACAGACCACATTCTATTCATTGCGTCAGGTGCTTTTCATCTTGCCAAACCATCCGACCTAATCCCTGAGCTACAGGGGCGCCTGCCAATCCGAGTGGAGCTATCGGCACTCAGTACCGATGACTTTACGCGCATTTTAACCGAGCCAGATGCCTCTCTGACTGAGCAGTATCAGGCCTTGCTTGAAACAGAGAACGTACATCTCGAATTTACAGACGATGGTATACGGCGTCTTGCAGAAACTGCCTGGCAGGTCAATGAAACGACAGAGAATATCGGCGCACGTCGTCTCCATACCGTCATGGAACGACTACTTGAAACCATCTCTTTCGAGGCCTCAGAGAAGAGTGGAGAAACTATTGTCATCGACGAAGCCTATGTCGATAGTCAACTCTCACAACTGGCGGAAGACGAAGACCTGAGTCAATATATTCTCTAAAGAACATGAGTCATTATATTCTCTTGGATGACATATGATCCTAGGTTCCAGATAAACAATTATTGAGAGAAAATCATGTCACATCCTAATCCAACAGAGATCCATTTACATAAGCAGTCCCGTGTCCTGGAAATCAGCTTTGACGATGGGAATAAATACAGCTATCCCGCTGAATATTTACGTGTTTTCTCACCCTCTGCGGACGTTCAGGGTCACGGTCCAGGAGAAGAAGTATTGCAGGTTGGCAAGGAAGAGGTAAATATTGGCCATATTGAGCCAGTGGGAAATTACGCCATCTGTCTGCATTTTGATGACGAGCACAATACCGGCATCTACTCCTGGGATACTCTGTATCAACTGGGTGTCAACTACCAGAATAACTGGCAGCAATACCTGCAGCGTTTGAGTGCTGCCGGCTATCAACGTAAAGAGCCCAAGGCTTAGTAGCGCAAATCGGGAAGTACCTCAGATTAGCAGCTGCATCTCATAATCTGAGCTGCACGGCAGTGAGCGCTCACTAGCTATAGATACCAGAATCGACGCAACAGGTGGTCACCCATGAAGGATGATAAAACAACACATTTTGGATTTCAGGATGTTCCCATCGCTGAAAAGGCGGGACGGGTACGGGAGGTCTTCGATTCTGTTGCCAATAAGTATGACCTGATGAACGATTTGATGTCGTTTGGAATACACCGGCTCTGGAAGCGCCACACCATTGAGCTATCGGGCGTGCGCAAGGGTCAGCGAGTCTTGGATCTTGCGGCCGGCACAGGCGACCTCTCTGCTCGTTTCAGTGGTATGGTAGGCAGTGATGGTCTGGTGGTTTTTTCAGATATCAATGCCGCCATGTTGGAACGGGGCAGAGACCGCATGGCCGACCAAGGGCGGGTTACCAATATTCGCTATGTGCAGACCGACGCTCAATACTTGCCCTTTCCCGATGATCATTTTGACTGCGTTACCATTGGCTTCGGCTTGCGCAACGTTACCAATAAGCAGCTCGCCTTAGACGCCATCTTCCGCGTGCTGAAGCCAGGAGGCCGCCTACTGGTACTCGAATTTTCCAAGCCGACCAATCAACCTCTTCAGAAAATCTACGACCTCTACTCCTTCAACCTGCTGCCCAAGATTGGCAAATGGGTCACACAAGACGAGGAGAGTTATCGCTATCTGGCAGAGTCGATCCGTATGCATCCTGACCAGGAGACCCTCAAGGGTATGCTGCAGCATGCTGGCTTTGAACGTTGTGACTACTTCAATCTAACTGGCGGAGTGGTGGCCATACACCGTGGATACAAACTCTAGCACCATCAATCGAGAATCCGCAGTTGACCACTCCCTTCTCATAGCAGGCTACTCATTATGACCGTCAGCGCCACGGCATTCGCCACCTTGGAGCAACTACTCAATCAAACCATCCGCCTCGACCCGGAGAGCATGACACGGCTTGCGCCAATGCATGGACGCATCATTCAGATGCAGTTGACTGGCCTTAACATCTCCCTCTATTTGATACCGGAGCCCCAAGGCATTCAGCTATTAAGCCAATTTGACGGCACACCCGACTGCGTGCTTCGTGGCAGCCTATTGGATCTGGCCACTATGCGTGGAAGCCGCGACAGCGCCAAGCAAATTTTCAGTGGCTCAGTGACCATTGAAGGCGATACCGCACTGGCACAACAATTTGGTGAATTCATCAGCGGCCTTGATATCGACTGGGAGGAACAGCTCTCCCGACTCACGGGTGATATTGCGGCACATGAAATGGGCAATTGGGTGCGTGGTGCACTGAACTGGGGCAAACAGCTCAACCAAACCGTAGAACTCAACCTCAAAGAGTATCTGCAGGAGGAGCTTCGACTGCTACCCGGACCCTATGAAATCGAGCCCTTTCTAACAGAAGTGGATCGATTGCGCGATGATGTTGAGCGACTGGAAGCTCGAGTAGCAAGACTGGGAAGGCTTGGCACAAGTAGAGAGAAAAATTCGTGATCCGTCCCTCGCAGGTCATCCGACTAATCCATATCAATCTTGTTTTACTACATCACGGTCTGGATGAGGTGATTCTTGCCACCCACCTTTTTCGACCGATTCGTTTTCTGATCTATCTCTCACCCTGGTACTGGTTCCGCAAGGACCGAGCCAGCTACCCGGTCAGAATCCGTCGCTCACTTGAGGATCTCGGACCCATTTTTGTCAAATTCGGGCAGATCCTCTCCACCCGGCGCGATCTGCTGCCAGACGAACTGGCCAACGAGCTGACCAAACTTCAAGACCGGGTTCCGCCCTTTCCCGGAACTCAAGCCCGTGCCATCATTGAAAAGGCTTACGGCAAACCGATCAATGAACTGCTCGAAGCATTTGATGAAACACCACTCGCCTGTGCATCCATTGCCCAAGTACATACCGCTCAGCTTAAAAATGGGCGGAAAGTGGTGGTCAAAGTACTGCGTCCAAATATCGAGAAGACCATAAGACGAGATGTCGACTTGCTCTACACGATCGCCCATCTGGCACACAAATATTGGAAAGAGGGGCGCCGCCTCAGACCAGTTGAGATCGTTCAAGAGTATGAAAAGACGATTTTTGATGAATTAGATCTTATGCGGGAAGCGGCCAATGCCTCCCAACTAAGGCGTAATTTTCTTAACAGTGACGCGCTCTATATCCCAGAGGTATATTGGGATCTGACGCGACGCAATGTCTTTGTCATGGAACGCATCCACGGCACACCTGTGGGTGACATCAAAGCTCTGCGAGACCAAGGCATCAGTATGAAGCTATTGGGCGAGCGCGGAGTGGAGATCTTTTTTACCCAGGTCTTCAAATACAATTTTTTTCACGCCGACATGCATCCCGGCAACATCTTCGTCGAACCCAACGGTCGTTACGTCGCTGTAGATTTCGGTATCATTGGCACACTCACCGAAGAGGACAAACGCTATCTGGCGGAAAATCTACTGGCTTTCTTTAACCGTGACTACCGAAGAGTTGCTCAACTTCATGTACAATCGGGTTGGGTACCCAAAGAGACCCGGGTTGAAGAGTTTGAATCGGCGATTCGCACCGTCAGCGAACCAATCTTTGAAAAACCCCTTAGCGAAATCTCCTTCGGACACCTACTACTGCGCCTATTTCAGACCGCACGTCGCTTCGATATGGAGGTCCAGCCGCAACTGGTACTGCTACAAAAGACCCTGCTCAATATCGAAGGACTCGGCAGGCAGCTCTACCCCGAACTCGACCTATGGACTACTGCAAAACCCTTTCTTGAACACTGGATGAGCGAACAGATTGGACGACGGGCATTTTTTGGCAAACTCAAAAAAACCTGCCACTAATGACCGAAAACCTACCTGACCTACCAAGCAAGATCATTAAAATCATTGATGATGCTGCCGTTGGAAAACTACAAGTACAATGGAACTCACCTGAGCTAAATAATCTGCAAAAGCAGCTCAAGCGCAACCACCTTAATACCATCGCGGCCATCTCTGGTGGTGCCATGCTAATCACTGGATCACTGCTGCTGCTCTTTGGCAGAGGAAGTCTATTGCCAATTCCTGCGGTGACTATGTTAGGTTTCGGATTGGGCTCGGGCGGCGGACTTCTTCTATTAAAGAGCTGGTACAGCGCCGCTACACAAAGATAACCTCCAATTCCAAAGCTTGGCCTACTGACAAAATTAAACCTAAAAAGATTAGTTGATTTTTAGGTTGAATATTCCACTAATAAATACCAATATCGTACCCACACAGAACATAAGCACAAAAGAAATAATTGGGTATTCTACCCATCCAGACGCAGGCATTCCCACGCAGAGCGTGAGAATGAGACCGAAACACCCTGACACTGTTATTGGGACTTCCCACCTTTGAAGGAGTGACACATATTCTTCCATTTGCAGCTTGTTCACCAGCATTACTACCATTCATGGGCGCGCTTGAAACAGCAAAAGAAAACGCCCTGCCCGGCCTGAAGGAGTACCTAAGTAACGCACGGGAAAAAATCATTGAACTGGGTGAATTAAGCCGTGAAGAGGCCGAGAAGGTATCCACCTATGTCGAACGCGACATAAAGGATGCCGCCAGCTACCTCCTGGAAACCGGCGAACAGCTCTCTGCCTGGTGGCGCTTTGATGTTCAGCAGGTAGAGGAACGAATGCTGGAGATGTTCAGCAGTGTTGCAGACCAAACCAAATTAGAGCTGGCCAAACTAGCTGAGCGAGCCAACAGCGCCTCACTCTACCACACGGGCGAAGTAACTGGACCAGGCACCCTGATCTGTACTGAGTGCGGTAAAGAGGTCCACTTTAAAAAAACTGGCCACATCCCGCCATGCTCAGGATGCAAAGGCACCAATTTTCGGCGTGCTTCAACCTAAAAAGATCAGTTGGACGGCGTGAAGCGCACACTTATGGTGGTGCAGGGCAAGAGTCGCTCCTGCACATCCATGTGCTCGTGACACTTGTGCATCCATGCATGGCGCGCAACGACACGGAATAGCCCGCTATTCCAAGGAGTTGCAACGCCGCCATGTGCCACCGCAAGCGCACTCTTCACGCCGTCCAACGGGTCTTTTTAGGATTATCCTGGCTGGCCGCATTGGCGAGGTTTTCTTGCGTAAGATCGAATAGATCGATCAATTTGTAGTTCAGTGCATCGTTGCTGGAAATAGTCATCAACAGATTAGTGGCAGCAGCGTACAGCTCCTCCTTATCCGCATAGGGTCCTGGATCTGTACCGGTCAACGCTCTTTCAATATTGCGTGTTAGCCATTCCAGATCACGAATTTCATCCAAGTGGCCATCGTTATCACCCAGTGTAAGCGCATCCAAAATGCGCATCATCCGTTCATCGGTCATACTGTCATCAATCGACAGCAGAAGCCCGGCGGTCAGGGAGGTCGCCTGAGGCTCCTCAAGTCCCGACATCTGAGGCAGCACATCACCAATGGCATCTGCTACCAATTGAAATAGCTCCAGAGCAGCAAGCTTAAATGCAACATCGCTCTGTTCGTAAGCGGCCATAAGCAGCGCAGCAACAGTCTTGACGATCTCCTTGAACGGCTCGATCGGATCATTAATAAAGACATCCGAGTCATACCGAATACGAGTATCTTCCAGTTCAGGATTCAGCATATGCGCCCAAGTGATATCCACCACTCCGGTATTTCTGATCGCGGCATAAAGCGGACCTTCGCCAAGTTCCAGGTTCCGGTCAATCAGGCTGAACATGGAATCGACCGTGGTGAGGGCTGGGAGATCATAAGCAAGTAGTGCTTCCCTGTAGCTATTCTCTATTTGAATGGAATTGGGTAAGAGATAAAGTTGTTCACCGTTTTCATCCAGCCCACTTTTTTCAGGTCGAATCAATTCCAAATACTGTTTCTGATGCAACTTACCAACATCCATAAATACTCTCTGCCGCGCCCCTGGTACGACCCTATCCCAATGGACCTGGACAATCCGAGCAAAAATAGATACTGGCGCATTAATCTCTTCGATCACAACCTGCGCACCCTGTGAATAGAAGTCACCAGCTTCAGCTAATACTTGATAGGCTCCCGCAACATCGCCAGCGACATTAAGAGCTTCTGCTTCTTCCAAAACACTTTCAGTGATTTTCCATGCCATACTCTTCTCCTTTTATATCTATTTTATATCCGTTAATAATGCTTTCAATATTTGAGTGAGATATTCCATGGTATTTTAAATACCGATAGGTAACTCTTTTTGAAGTCGCGATAAAATTCGTGATTACGTAGGATGCGGTGAGCGGTGCGAACCGCATCAATCGTGCGATGGCTCATGAACATCAATGATGCGGTTCGTACCTCACCACATCCTACATTTCATCCCTTAATGGTGGAACAGAACCCCACCCTATGACTTTTGCGACACCCTCCAGAAGGGAGAGGGGACGTTCTTTTTTTAGCTTGTCCATTGCCTAAAACCATTTCCCTCTTATATGAATGATTAACAAATTCTTGTCGCGTTAATGAATTCGCCCAATGAGTTAAGATAAATCGCCTCTTCGGTCGAGTTCGTGGATTACCGATAAGTTATATCTATCCATTCAATTCAGATCGTCCCCTCTCCCTCCGGGAGAGGGACAGGGTGAGGGGATACCAAAAGCACACGGCGCATTTATTCCAA
>JARRQF010000200.1:0-9188 GCA_037382065.1 Candidatus Thiodiazotropha sp.
TGGAAAGGGAGAAGCCATTCCCGGCGGCACGCGCCTAGCGGCTAACCGCTTAGCGTCACGCTATCATCGTCAATTTGTATGAAGCACCACACTAGAATGGAGCGGTCAACTGATTTTTTTAGGTTCAACCTAGGTTCAAGCCAAGCTTCTGAATCCGGTAGCGTAATTGTCGGGGCGTCATACCCATGCCAATGGCGGCTCGGGTTTTATTTCCCTGGTGGCGCTGCAGAGCCTCAATAATGCATTCTCTTTCATCTTCCCTTACGCGTGCATAGGGGCGCATGCTGTCTAAGGGAAGAGATTCTTTGCTGAGTGGCGGTTGCTCAGGGAAGTAGGGGCGTTGGGGATGCGATAAATGGTTGTTTTCTGGAGCATTGATGCCATCTTCCTCACTAAGGATTTGTTTAATCAGGTTTCGAGTAATCAGGCTGTCGGTGCTCATTAACACGGCTCGTTTAACCATGTTTTCAAGTTGGCGGATATTGCCGGGCCAGGGATAACCATCAAGCATTTCCAGTGAGCCTGGGCCGAAGCTGAGTGTACGACCATACTCCTGGTTAGCCAGGTTAAGGAAGAAGCGCGCCAGGATCGGTACATCTCCCTGGCGGGAGCGCAGAGGGGGGAG
Organism: Candidatus Thiodiazotropha sp.; assembly: GCA_037382065.1. Taxonomy (GTDB): domain Bacteria; phylum Pseudomonadota; class Gammaproteobacteria; order Chromatiales; family Chromatiaceae; genus Thiodiazotropha. The sequence goes on from JARRQF010000200.1 coordinate 626, forward strand.
ACGAATAGGGAAGATATTCAACCGGTAGAAGAGATCCAGACGGAAGCGGTTTTCATTTACCGCCGTTTGTAGATTCTTGTGTGTCGCGGCCAGGATTCTCACATCCACAGGGATCTCTTTGCTGCTACCTACCCGCTGTATGATTTTATGTTCCAACACCTTGAGTAGTTTGGCTTGTAGTTCCAGGTCCAGATCACCAATCTCATCCAGAAAAAGGGTGCCACCAGACGCCATTTCGATTTTGCCCCGTTTCATTCCGGTGGCACCGGTAAAGGCTCCTTTCTCATGGCCGAAGAGTTCAGATTCTATTAGGGTTGCTGGGATGGCGGCGCAGTTAATACTGACAAAAGGGCCTTCGGTTCTGTCGCTTGCCAAATGCTGCATGCGTGCGAAACGCTCTTTGCCGGTACCCGACTCCCCGAGTAGCAACACAGTGGTGTTGGTGCTCGCAACCTGCAGGGCCTGCTGGATCGCCTGATGAAGGGCGGGACTCTGGCCCATGATGCCATAGCGAGCACCCTTACTCTCCAGCTTGTTCTTTAGTAATTGGTTTTCGCTTAAAAGATGTGCGGTTTGTTCGGATACCAACTCTTTGACACGCAGCGCCTGACCAATAAGGGTGGCAAGTACCTGGAGTAGAGCGACATCTCGGCGGAAGGGGCGCTCTCGCAGGCGTAGCCGATGCACCGCCAGGACCCCGATAGGATACTCCTCAATAATGATCGGTACCGCGATAAAGGAGACGGCTTCGTTGGGTAGGGTGGTGCGATCTACTGCTCGGGCAAGATATGTGGGTTCTTCATCAATATTCTGGATCAGCGCGAGTTGGCCAGTTTGAAAGACTTTGCCTGAGACGCCTTCACCAAACATGTAGCGACCGCGTGTGCTCTCCTCTTTGGTGAGTCCATAAGAATAACGTATATCTAGGGTGCCGTCATCAGGGCATGGGAGCAAAACCCGGCCACGGTTTAACCCCAGGAGTTGGGAGAGTAGACGCAAGATGCCTTTAATCGCGGGTTCCGGGTCAGAGGATTTGGTAATGAGTCGGGCAGCTTCCTGTACGACAAGTAATTCAGATTCTGGAGTTGATGCGATGCTGGAGTGGGTCATAACAGGCTCCCGGCAATCATTCTCTTATAATCTGTTGAAATTATTTGCTTCATAATGAGTTCTCTGCCATTCAGATGGCACGGTCAACTAATATTTTTAGGATTAAGCAAGAGCAATGCCAAGATAAGAGAACAGGAGCTTGTGCCTAATGAAAGTGTGAATTCAAGAACTCAGTTTATAGATCCCCCCAATGCCTTTGCGCCAATTAGGTGCTAAGGCAAGTGCGTATGCTATAGATTGGGGCATCCATGCCGTATAGGTTCAACCTAAAAAGATCAGTTGGACAACGTGAAGAGTGCGCTTGTGGTGGTGCAGGGCAAGACGCAACGACGCGGAATAGCCCGCTATTCCAAGGAGTTGCAACGCCGCCATGCGCCGCCACAAGCGTGCCATTCACGTTGTAGCGCGGTCAACTGATTTTTTTAGGTTCAACCTTGGTGATGCCAACTGAAGCGATTGATCAGGCGTACACAGATAGCATCAAGGAAAAAGCCCAAAACTCCAATCACCACCACCATTGCGGCCAGTGTGTCGTACTCCAGGGTATCTCTGGCGTCGTTAATGGCGTAACCCAGGCCACTGGTTACACCCAAGTATTCAGCCGGCACCAGAACGATCCAGGCAACACCGACTGCTAGCCGAATACCTGCGAAGATATCCTGGCCAATGGCTGGAAGAATAATCCTTCTAAGCATCTGTACCCCACCAGCCCCCAGATTTTTGGCTACCTTAAACCAGAGTGGATCGATACGTCTGACCCCCTGTGCGGTGGAGAAGATGACCGGCCAGATGGCGGCAACAACAATAAGAAAGACAATAGCTCCGTCCCAAGTGGAGAAGGCCAGCACCGCAATGGGCATCCATGCCAAGGGCGAGATCATACGTAGGAATTGAAAAGGAACATGAGTGATATCTCGCAGATTGGCAAAGAGACCTATGCCTACACCGACAGGTACACCGATCAATACAGCCCATAATAAGCCTAGGCCAATGCGTCCCAGGCTCGGCAATACGGCATTCAGTACGGCACCACTGTTTAGCAGGTCAAATAGACGGGCGAATGCTGGTTGTGGTGCAAAGTCTGCGAAGGAGGCCGTATCGGGATTCTGCGCAATAGCCCAGCCACCTAGCCACCAAAGTGCAAGGAGGAGGGTGATGCCCGTTACTGGATAGACAATGCTTGAGAGTAGGGCAGTGCCAAATCGCTTCCAGTTAAAGGCATTCCCACACAGAGTCGTTTGGGAGTTATTGGATATTAAGTGGGTAATACTCATATCTTGATCACCTCTTCACGCTCGAAAGGATTGGCTGGATCGATCCCAGGAGCACTCTCCCAGCCATGATACTTCTCCATAGCTGCCTTGACATGCTTGTAATCCACCAGATCATCCGCTACAAATTGGGGGTCAAGTTTATTGAGGAAGGTGGCATCGCCACCTACCAGGGTTTGATTCATCGACTCAACAATCAGCTTCGTGGCCGAGGGATAGGGATAGGGTGAAAAATCGATACGCCCATTATGGAATTCCGCCTTGTTACGAATAGCTTTGGGTGTCGCATAGTTGGCTTCATCGTAATAGGTCATGGCGCGCACGATGGCCTTGCCCGGCATCGGCAGAAATTTCTTACCATCCCTGGACATCATCATCGCGACCTCCTTTTTGTTTTGCTGAGCATAGATCTCTGCACGCACAATGGCATTCATCACCTTTTGGGTCCACTCGGGTTGTGCGGCAACGGTTTCCTCATTCATACAAACCACGCAGCAGGGGTGGTTTTTCCACATATCACCGGTGAAACGCAACATCTTGCCTCCGGCTTTCAGCTCACCAAAGGCATTGAAGGGTTCAGCGACAATGAAGGCGTCGATTTTTCTGGCCGCCAGGGCGGGTGGCATATCTGGCGGAGGCATAATCATCAGGTTAACCTCGTCCTTGGCCAGCGGTTTGCTCTGGTCTTGGATAACCGGTTTGAGTCCGGCACTACGAAGCCCCATCTGAAGCACGATATTGTGCATGGAGTACCAGTAGGGGACAGCCACTTGCATACCGCCAAGATCCTTAAACTCATTTGCCCCTGTGTGTTTACCCACAATCAGCGCGGAACCATTAATATGTGCCCATGACATGATTTTTACTGGAAAGTTATTGTTATAGCGCATCCAAACCGGGATTGGTTTGAGCAGATGCACCAGATTGAACTTACCAGCAGTAAAGCCTTCGACCAGGGGTGACCAGCCGCGAATCAGAGTCGGTTTTTCGGCTTTCAGTCCCTCATCTTCGAAGAAGCCCATACCGTAGGCCACGAGCAGGGCAGTGGCGTCAGTGATAGGGAGGTAACCGATACGCACCACCTCGTCATCTGGTGGTGTGGCGTTGGCCAGTCCCATGCTAGGCAGGGTCATGCCGGCAGCCAGGCCACCCATGGCCATCATATCCATAAGGAAGTCACGGCGGCTCATTTCATGTTTAAAGATATAGTCTATTTCATCATCTTTCTGCTTACTCATTGGTCGTTTCCTATTTTCTCGGTTGCTTTTATTACTGCTAAGCCTCTTATTTTTTAGGGCTCATTGGGGCAGCGAGTTCTTGCGCCTTGAATCTGAATGGATATTCTGCGCATTATTGGATAATTAATTTTTTGAGGGCCTAAGCTGCCTGCTGGGCCTTTGTTTGGCCTGCCTCCTGAGTTGTTTCTGTTTGCGAGTGGGTATCGCCAACCAGGTTTTCAAACTGATTCATCAGTAACTGACGTTGCTTACTGAATTCGGCGGATGCCCGATCCCGGGGATAGAGGAGAGGTACTGCCATCTCACCTACGATCTGCCCAGGATTGGCAGACATAATCACGACACGATCGGCCATCGCGACCGCTTCTTCGATGTCATGGGTGACGATCACCATGGTGAGCGCTTCAAGGTCGACGATCTTAGTAACTTCATCCTGCAGGGAGGCGCGAGTGAAGGCGTCAAGGGCGGAAAAGGGTTCGTCGAGTAGTAGTAGCTCCGGTGATGTTGCCAGTGACCGGGCTAGTGCAACACGCTGTTGTTGTCCACCGGATAGGCTCTGGACATGGGTGTCAGCCTTATCGCTCAATCCGACCAGATCAAGCAGATGCTCAATCTTTTTAGGGTCTTTTTTTCCAGCGAAGGCTAGCCCAAGCGCGGCATTTTCCTGGACGCTCATCCAGGGATAGAGGGAGGGCTTCTGGAACATCATATTCCACTTGGCACTTGGCTTGGTAACCATATGGCCATGGATACGCACACAACCCTGCGAGGGCATCAACAGACCTGCCAGCATATGCAGCAGAGTCGATTTGCCGCAGCCACTACGTCCAATCAACGCAATCTTCTCTCCAGGCTGGATACGTAGCTCAATATCCTTCAGGGTTGGTTCTGTCTGACTTTTAAATGTGTGAGTGATAAAGTCGATACTGATATTTGCATTCATGTTAAACCTCGGGCATTGCTTACTTGCTATTACTGCATGGTTCGTGCCATACCCGATTTCAACGGTTATCAATTGAATAATGAGCCTCTTAACCGTCTGAATTGTCCATATTGTCGACTATGTCCGACAAAGGAAGACCTTTCTGTTTCAATTGTCCGCCTTTGTTCTATTTCAACGGCTCTTTCTAGGTTTAACCCAGCATCATATTAAGAGCGTAAGATTTGGAATAATCAGTTTTGCTCTTAGGAAATCGCTGAGTTTTGGCACCGCATTTGCTATGTAAACCATTAAGCGTTTTTAACTGTGCTTAAAACAATGAGGTAATACGACCAATGAATAAAACTGAAATGCGAGAAGCTATCCTAACGGCAAAGAAGACAAAAAGCATGAGCTGGGAGGCGATTGCTGGTGCAGCGGGCCTAGCTCCCGAATATGTGGTATCTGCATGTCTTGGCATGAACCATCTGGAGAAGGCCAACGCTGATCCCTTAGTCGAGGCGCTTGGACTGGAAGCTGATGTCTCCACTGCGTTGCAAGAATTCCCCAATAAGAAGTGGGATCAACTGGTGCCGACCGATCCTGTCCTCTATCGTTTCTATGAGGCTGTGGGTGTTTATGGTGAGACCATGAAAGAGCTTATTCACGAAAAGTTTGGTGACGGCATCATGTCTGCCATCGATTTTTCATTGACTATCGATAAGGAGGAGAATCCGGCAGGCGATCGGGTGATCGTGACGATGAATGGTAAGTTTTTGCCTTATAAATCCTGGTAATAGCGATTTGCTGGGGTGACTGAGCTAATATGGCTTCGTCACCTCATTAACCTAAAAATGATCACCTGAGATTGACTCTTGAGTTCGGATACCACCACTCCACCAGATGCGACAGGCTCCCTCATCTGAAACCATACAGGGACCGATTGGATCTCTTGGGGTGCAAGCTTCTCCATAGAGTCGGCATTGATTGGGGTATATTTTTCCAAGTACGACCTGAGCACAATCACAACCTGGCGGCATCTGACCAGCCCGCTTACGTTCGGGGGTGTCGTAGTCTGGATAACGAATTTTCGCATCCCAGGCAGCATAGTCCTGATGCAGGGCAAAGCCTGATTTCGGAATGATACCAATGCCACGCCAATTGGCATCAATAACCTCCAAAGCTGTGCTTAGATGTTTTTTAGCGCTGGGATTGCCTTCCGGTCTCACCACTTCTGGGTAGCAATTATCGAGAAAATGGCGATTCTCCAGGAATTGACGACCTACAGAGTAGGTGGCCGCCAACAGGCTTTCACTGGTAAAACCTGCGATAGCCGTAGGCAGGTGGTGCTGTTTAACGACAAACTCCCACTCTTCAGGCCCCATTATCGTAGCAACATGCCCTGGTGCCACCAGAGCATCGAATCCTGGGGTATCAGAATTAAGTAGCATTGATACCGCTGGCCAAGTGAGCCGACCAGAAAGGAGTATGCTGAGGTTATTCGGTATTCCCTGAACCAGCAGAGATGCAACGGGTGCTGTCGTGGTTTCAAACCCGGCAGCAAAAAACACAATCTGTCTATCGGGTTCCGACAGGGCAAGCTGCAAGGCCTCCATAGGGGAGGCGATAGGGCGGATGTCGGCACCAGCCGCATGAGCCTGATCGAGTGTGCGAGGCTCCTCTTTGCTGACATTTACCGGGACGCGCAGCATGTCACCAAATGCGAGCAGAGTTATCGGTTCATGCAGGGCTAGCTGCATGGCTTGATAGATATCCTCTTCTGGGCAGACACACACCGGGCATCCGGGGCCTGGTATCAGTTCTATCTGAGGGGGCAGGGCACCACGCAATCCTGCCTGAGTAATCGAACGTTCATGTCCGCCACAGACATTCATTATCCTGAACGGCCTGTTCAGTGGAAGCGCATGGAGTTCGCTTAACCATCTCTTTGCAGAGAGCGACATGCTTACAGGGAGCGTCTGAGGGTAATGATATTAGTTTTACACAAACGCTTAACTGCCATGAGCAGCCTGTAAATGCACTTTCTGCTTTGCTGCCAGCTGGCTGAGATGTTGTTCCAGCCACTCCAGCCATTTATCGAGACCCTGGTTAGTTTTGGCTGACAACAGCGTGACCGGTCCAGTAAAGGCGAGTTGCTGAAGCGCCTGTTCCGCCTTGGCGGGATTAAAGTCATCCAATACAGGCAGTAGATCTGATTTGCTAATCAGCACATGGTCAGTTGCACGAAAAATCACGGGATATTTGGCTGGTTTGTCATCCCCTTCGGTAACCGAAAGCAGGGTGACATTGAGATGCTGTCCAAGATCGAAACTGGCTGGGCAGACCAGATTGCCGACATTTTCGATAAACAGTAGATCCAACTCGGCCAGGTCTGTCTGGTGCAGCGCCTTATGGATCATGTGGGCATCCAGGTGACACGCGGTGCCTGTGGTGATCTGAACCGCCTGAACACCTTTGCGACGAATCCGCTCAGCATCGTTTTCGGTCTCCAAGTCACCCTCAATAACCCCAATTCGATAACGTGCTTTGAGTGCATCAATGGTGCTTTCCAAAAGGCGTGTTTTACCGCTTCCAGGAGAAGACATGAGATTAATGGCCAAGACTTGATGCTGTGCAAAATGTTCACGGTTGTGGGCAGCCTGATGGTCATTCTCACTGAGTAGATTTTCCAAGACCTCAATGGCAACATGGCCGTCGTGAGTGTGAGCATGTTTGCCCCCCTCATCAATTAGGTGACGGTTGGCATCGGTGATATTACATCCACAGGTGTCGCACATGTTTTGGATACTCCTGGTAGTTTACTCGCGGGTAAGTTCCACGCTCGCCAATAGCAATTCATCGCCGCTAATGAGCTGGGTACGGTAATCACCGCACTCACCGCAAATTAAGCGGTTGGCCTTGGCCTCGGACTCTTTACCACATTGTAGACAAAGAACTCGAATCGGTTGCGTTTCTATTAGCAACTCGGCATGTTCTGCTATCGTGCCAACCTGAGCAGTTGTAAAGGCTTGCTGTAGAAGCTCTGGTACTACGCCAGAGAGGAGGCCAATTTGAATCACAACGCGATTCACCTCTCTGGCCCTTTCCCGTGTGGCGATTTCGGCCACCTGATTTAGCATCGCCTGGCAAACCGAAAGCTCATGCATCAAGTTGCGAATCCACTTTGGCGAGCATCTCATCATAGATCTCCCAGGCGGACAGGGCCTCCTGAGGCGTCACCTTCTGAATAGCGTATCCGACATGCACCACAATAAAATCATCAGCGGCTAACGCTTCGTGCTGAAGCATAAACAGGCTAACCTCCCGTTCAACACCCTTTGCCTCACAGAGAGCCGTGAAACCTTCGATATGTTTAATCTGCATGGGTATGCCAAGACACATGGTGTAACCTGCAAGTTGCTAAGAACCTGAATTCAAGGGTTTAGGGAGCACTCATTCTCACAAGGAGAGACGTCTCTCTTAAGATAAATATACCACATTAACGCCTACCTTTTTTGAGGTGACACCGCCCTCACAATAGTCAACCGCCTAGCGTGCCCTTCACGCCGTCCAACTGATCTTTTTAGGTTAAACCGATAGGTAACTCTTTTTGAATATGCGATAAAATTCGTGATTGCGTAGGATGCGGTGAGCGGTGCGAACCGCATCAATAGTGGGGCGGCTCATGAACATCCATGATGCGGTTCGTATCTCACCACATCCTTCTATGAGGACTCGTTTGTCAGGCCTGGTATACCCGGATTAGTTCTCTGGTGGATCTTGTTTTGTCATAAGATTCACCCAAGTTATTCAAAGCAGATCAGTACTAGTGTGGTGCTTCATACAAATTGACGATGATAGAAGCCTGCTCAGGCCAGGAGACAAGGCGCCATGCGCAGGGAATGGCTCGCCCTTTTCAACCTAAAAAGATCAGTTGGACAGCGTGAAGGGTGCGCTTGTGGCGGTGCAGGGCAAGACGCAACGACGCGGAATAGCCCGCTATTCCAAGGAGTTGCAACGCTGCC
>JARRQF010000201.1:0-7224 GCA_037382065.1 Candidatus Thiodiazotropha sp.
GCCGGGAATGAGTGGCATTGAACTGGCGGAGCGTCTGAAAAAGGATCATGAAACCAAATTGATTCCGATTATTATGTTGACGGCTAAAGGTGAGGAAGACGACAAGGTTAGCGGTCTCGATATTGGTGCTGAGGACTATGTCACCAAGCCTTTTTCGGCTCGGGAACTGTTGGCTAGAATACGCACAATCCTGCGCCGGGTCTCCCCGCTACTGGTGGGCGAAGCGCTGAGCTGCAGCGGATTGCAGCTCGATCCAGTAAGTCACCGTGTCTCCTCAGATGGGCAAGTGGTGGAGTTGGGGCCGATCGAGTTTCGCTTACTGCACTACTTTATGACTCACCGTGAGCGAGTCTTCTCTCGAAGCCAGCTACTCGACAGGGTTTGGGGAACCAATGTCTATATAGAAGAGAGAACCGTTGATGTGCATATCCGGCGTCTGCGTAAGGCCTTGGAGCCCTCAAGGAAAGATACACTATTACAGACAGTTCGCGGTGCGGGTTATCGATTCTCTAACAAGGTTTAACCTAAAAAATCAGTTGACCGCTCCATTCTGAGATTAATATGTTAATTTTTCTGAAAATTGTTCGAATGTAATAAAACTGTCATCTCATCCTCATTCAATCTTCATCTTTGACGAATATTCTCTCCTCACCGAATACAGACTACTTGCCAATCTTTTGGCTACATTCTCTGAAGGAGAGATACAATTATGAAGAAGCTGATTTCAGCAGCGGTCGCAGTCTCGCTGACCGGCTTTGTTGGCATGGCCTCCGCACGCGACTACATCAGCGTAGTTGGTTCCTCTACCGTATATCCTTTTGCAACCGTGGTTGCCGAACAGTTCGGCAAGACCTCCAAGTTCAAAACCCCAAAAATCGAGTCAACAGGTTCTGGTGGTGGTTTGAAGTTATTTTGCGCGGGTGTTGGTGTTGAGCATCCTGATATCACAAACGCTTCACGCAGGATTAAGCCGTCAGAAGTTGAGCTTTGCGCAAGTAACGGCATCAAAGATATCCTTGAGGTTAAAATCGGTTATGACGGCATCACTTTGGCAAACGCCAAGGAAGCCCCCAGGTTTTCTGTGAGCCGTAAGGATATCTTTCTCGCCTTGGCTAAAGATGTGCCGGATCCGAAAGACCCCGAGAGCGGCAAGTTAGTTGCTAACCCTTACCAGACTTGGAATGAGGTGAACAAAGATCTGCCTGACATGGCCATTGAGGTTCTGGGACCACCTCCCACATCGGGTACTCGTGACGCTTTCGCCGAACTGGCGATGGAAGGTGGCTGTAAACAGATCGACTGGATCAAAGCGATGAAGAAGGCAGACAAAAAGGCCTATAAATCGGTTTGTCACACGCTTCGTGAAGATGGCAAATATATCGAAGCGGGTGAAAACGATAACCTTATCGTCCAGAAACTGGAGGCCAATAAAGGCGCCCTGGGCGTGTTCGGTTACAGCTTCCTGGATCAGAATTCCGATAAAGTACAAGGCTCTCTGATCGATGGTGTTGCCCCTACCTTTGAGCAGATCGCCGATGGTAGCTACCCAGTCTCTCGTCCGCTCTACTTCTATGTGAAGAAGGCTCACATGGGCAAGATCCCCGGTATCGAAGCCTATCTGGCGGAGTTCAGCAACGATAAGGCTTGGGGTGAAGAGGGTTACCTGGCTGATAAAGGCCTGATTCCGATGCCTGCTGAAGAGCGGAAAGCCTTCAAGAGTGATATCGAGGCGATGAAATCTCTGAAGCTCTAATCTGATAGTGCTTTAGCTGCAGGGAGGCACAAGTGTTGTGGTCACAAGGATGTGCACTACTCTACAGCACCACAAGCGCAAACGTCACGCTCTCCAATTAAAAAGCAAGAGCCGCATTTTTTGATAGGTATGATCCTAGATTCCGCATGCACATATCCACACTAATTATATTGCTCTTGGGCTTAATGTCGCTGGCCTACTATTTTGGACGTAAGCGGTCGCTTAGTATCGTTTCCGGACGGATTCGCGATCTCCATTCACTACCAGTTTACTATGGACTGCATACCGCTCTCTGGTGTGGTATTCCTGCCTTGTTATTGCTCATTTTATGGGTCTCATTCGAGCAGAGTGTGGTGATCAGGCTGGTTGTGGATGCTCTGCCTCGGGAGATACAGAATCTGCCGCCAGAACGGCTTGAGCTGGTACTGAATGATGTACGCAATCTAGCCGAAGGGGATATCGTTTCGGCAACGATCGATCAGTCTATGCGTCAGGCAGCAGATCACTACAAAAGCTTGATGAACATCAGTCATATGGCCCAGTTTGTCGTTGCCCTGAGTGTCGCTATCCTGGCTGGGTTGTGGGCACAGCGCTCAATTCGCCCGGAACAGCGGGCACGTAACCGGGTTGAGCAAGCGATCAATTTCTTTCTCCTCTTCAGCTCCACACTGGCAATCTTTACCACCATCGGGATTGTCTTGTCGGTGTTATTCGAATCGATCCGCTTTTTTCAACAGATCCCAATTTCAGAATTTCTGTTTGGACTCGAATGGTCACCTCAGACTGCCATCCGTGCTGACCAGGTTGGGTCATCAGGCGTGTTTGGCTCCATACCACTGTTTGCCGGCACCCTGTTGATTACTTTGATCGCCATGATGGTCGCAGTACCTATTGGCCTGATGTCTGCGATCTACATGGCGGAATATGCCAGTAAATCCTTTCGAGCGCTGGCAAAGCCTCTACTTGAGGTTTTAGCTGGCATACCCACCGTGGTTTACGGCTTTTTTGCTGCACTTACAGTGGCACCCTTTTTCCGCGATATGGGCGCCTCATTTGGTTTGAGTGTCTCCTCTGAATCGGCCCTGGCTGCCGGAGTGGTGATGGGGATCATGATCATTCCTTTTGTTTCATCTCTCTCCGACGATGTTATCAATGCTGTTCCACAAGCAATGCGAGATGGCGCTTACGGTCTCGGGGCTACCCACTCCGAAACGATCCGTAATGTAATCATACCCGCCGCACTGCCTGGCATTGTGGGAGGGATTCTACTAGCGGTCTCTCGTGCTATCGGTGAGACCATGATTGTGGTGATGGCTGCAGGACTGTCTGCTAATTTGACGGCTAATCCACTCGAAGCTGTGACTACGGTAACCGTGCAGATCGTTACCTTGCTGGTAGGTGATCAGGAGTTCGATAGCGCCAAGACATTGGCCGCCTTTGCTTTAGCGCTGGTGCTATTTGTTATTACTTTGGCACTTAACATGTTCGCCTTGCATATCGTGCGCAAGTATCGGGAGCAGTATGAATAATCAGCAACAACATGAAAAAACCATGCAGCGTGTACAGCGCGGATTGGATCAGCGCTACCGTCGAGAAAGACATTTTAAATGGCTCGGACTGGGTGCCATTATTCTGGGTTTGGTTTTTGTCTCATTTCTCTTTCTGAGCATATTTTCGAATGGCTACACGGCCTTCCAGCAGACCTATATCAAGCTGGATGTCCACTATGATCCTGAGATGATTGCAGCGATAGGGGAGACCGATCCAGAAGTACTTTCCAGCGCAAACTATAGTGGCTTAATCAAGGCTGCGATGCGCCAAATGTTTCCTTCCGTCACTAATCGTCGGGAAAAAAAGATGCTGTACAGTCTGGTCAGTAGTGGAGCCAGTTATCAGTTGCGTGACCGAGTGATGCAGGATCCCTCCCTGATTGGTACCACTGAGAGTGTCTGGGTGGTGGCAGACGATGATGTAGACATGTTGATTAAAGGTCACATCGATATCAAGATTCCAGAGAGTGATCGACGTATCAAGGACAACCAACTGAGCTGGATAGATGATCTCCAGCAAGAAGGGCGCATCGAAAAGCGTTTCAATACGACCTTCTTTACCGCAGGAGACTCCAGGGAGCCAGAACTTTCGGGGATTAAAGGTGCCGTCTATGGATCGTTCTTTACTCTGCTTATCTGCCTGTCGGTTGCCTTTCCCGTTGGCGTAGCAGCAGCGGTCTATCTTGAAGAGATTGCGCCGAAGAATCGCTGGACGGATATCATTGAGGTGAATATCAATAATCTAGCCGCAGTACCTTCTATTGTATTTGGTTTATTGGGTCTGGCGGTTTTTATTAACTTTTTCGGTTTGCCTCGCTCCGTACCCCTGGTTGGTGGATTGGTATTGGCTTTAATGACCATGCCAACCATCATTATCGCTAGCCGCGCAGCACTGAAATCGGTACCACCATCGATTCGTGAGGCGGCGCTGGGTGTCGGTGCCTCTCCAATGCAGACTATTACCCACCATGTGCTGCCATTGGCTATGCCTGGCATGCTCACTGGTGCCATTATTGGTATGGCCCAGGCTTTGGGTGAAACCGCTCCCTTACTGATGATCGGTATGGTGGCGTTTATTGTTGATATTCCTGGCAGTGTCCTGGATCCATCCGCTGTCTTACCGGTTCAAATCTATCTCTGGGCCGACAGCCCTGAGCGCGCTTTTGTTGAACGTACTTCGGCGGCGATTATGGTATTGCTAGCCTTTCTCATCACTATGAATCTGCTGGCAGTTTGGTTGAGAAAGAAATTTGAGCGACGTTGGTAAGAGAGGATAAAGTGGAACAAGTTGCGAACGAAACAAATGTTATAGGTCAAGGTTTTGGATCGGTTGTGCCGGTTAGTGGAAAAACCAAGATACTTAGAGATCAGCACACTGAGGGGACCGTTGGGGAGGTCTATGTTGATGATCCCCGTATGACCTGCAGAAATGTCAATGTTTTCTATGGAGATAAGCAGGCGATTTTTAATGTCGATCTGGATATAGGCAAGAACCAAGTCATTTCAATGATCGGCCCTTCGGGGTGTGGAAAATCTACTTTTCTACGCTGTCTCAATCGAATGAATGACACCATCGATATCTGTCGCGTGACTGGGCAGATTAAAATGGATGAGCAAGATATCTACGACGGGAGTCTGGATGTGGTGCCACTTCGTGCCAGTGTTGGAATGGTGTTTCAGAAACCCAACCCGTTTCCCAAGTCGATCTACGATAATGTCGCTTATGGTCCTCGCATCCATGGTTTGAGCGACGACAAGCAACACCTGGATGAAATCGTCGAGTTATCTTTGAAAAAGGCTGGACTCTGGGATGAGGTAAAAGACCGTCTTGATCAACCTGGTACAGGTATGTCGGGCGGTCAGCAGCAACGTCTCTGCATTGCTCGGGCGATAGCGGTGAGTCCCGAGGTGATTTTAATGGATGAACCCTGCTCGGCATTAGACCCGATCGCCACGGCAAAGATCGAAGAACTGATCGATGAGTTGCGTGAGAACTTCACAATTGCCATTGTGACTCATTCGATGCAACAGGCCGCCCGTGTCAGTCAACGCACCGCCTATTTCCATCTTGGAAAATTGATCGAGGTGGGTGAGACTGATCAGATCTTTACCGCGCCGCAGCATAAATTGACGGAAGACTATATTACTGGCCGATTTGGCTAAGGGCTGGGGAAATAAATAATCATCCAATCTTGCTGGTATTTTGCCCCGCCTTCGTTATTGCGCAAAGGGTTACGTAGAGCCGCTATGCTCCCCTCTGAGCGCCTAGAATCCAGGGCAAAATCCAGCACAATCTTTGAATGATTATTTATTTCCCAAGCCTTAACTGAGTGGTAAACCTATTTATGAACGATTTAACAAACGGCCACATCGTAAAGGCCTTTAGTAAAGAACTCGAAAAGTTGAATTCACTGGTTATCGATTTGGGTAATCTGGGGGTCGATCAACTGCGTCGTGCGGTTCGGACACTGAAAGAGAAAGATCCCAAAGCAGCGGGTCTAGTCATCGACCGCGATCAGAAATTGAATGAACTCGATGTTTTGGCAGATGAAGAGATCATACGCCTAATTGCCAAGCGCCAACCCATGGCTAAGGATCTACGCGATATTCTGACCGTTCAGAAAACCGTTTCAGACCTGGAGCGGGTGGGTGACGAGGTACGAAAGGTCGCTAATCTAACCATACACTTTTATAGCAATGGCAATCCTCCGCCGCGTAACGAAATCCTTTATGACATCTATGAAATGGCTGAGTTCGTCGATGAAATGTTGAGTCTTAGCCTACGTTCGTTTAACGACCTCAATCTTGATTTGGCGCTGGAGGTAATAAGGCGTGACGAAAAACTCTATGAGCAGTTTAGGGGGAGTCTACGGCGTCTTTCGACCTTCATTATGGAAGATTCGCGTAATGTCGGTCAGGTTGTCGAGATTGTCTTGGCAATGCGTGCATTGGAGCGTATTGGTGGGCATGCCAAGAACATCGGAGGTTATGTGATTTTTCTGGTGACCGGCAAAGACGTGCGGCATATTGATCTTCAGACAATTGGAGCTGAGATTGCGAATGGTCAGGTGTTGATCTAAATAGATCATAAGTATTCCGGCACCCACTCATCGAAGCTATTTTCTTCAAAATCAGAAACCTGTTATTAGAATGGAGCGGTCAACTGATTTTTTTACAACCTAAAAAGATCAGTTGGACAGCGTGAAGAGTGCGCTTGTGGTGGTGCAGGGCAAGACGCAACGACGAGCAATAGCCCGCTATTCCAAGGAGTTGCAACGCCGCCATGTGCCGCCACAAGCGTGCCATTCACGTTGTAGCGTGATTCACCCAATAGGTGGCCATAACCTTCGAAGCTATTTTCTTCAAAATCAGAAACCTGTTATTAGAATGGAGCGGTCAACTGATTTTTTTAGGTTGAAATAGCTTCAAACGCAGGAAAAAGCCTTGCTGAAGGCTCAGCGAGTCATGAGCCGCAAACAGAAGTTCAGCAATAACTGGAAATGTGTGGCATGTGGTTTCAAGGAAAACGCGGATCTGGTCGGTGCGATTAATTTTTTCCGAGGCCCTAAGGGCGGGACACGCCCGGTTAGCTTGTGTAGATACTTCGCCTGCTGAAGGTGGGGGCGTCGGGCCAAGAACCCACCGAAGCGACTCAGACTATCGCACCCTGAGCGCCGCAGGAATCCCCTTCCTTTAGAAGGGTGTTGTAAAAGCATGCCGTGAATATTCGCAAAAATTGTAGGATGTGGTGAGGCACGAACCGCATCATGGTTTTCTATCCCCTCATCCTGTCCTTCTCCCGGGAGGGAGAAGGGACGCACGAAGCTAGTGTGGTGCTTCATACAAATTGACGATGATAGAAGCCTGCTCAGGCCAGGAGACAAGGCGCAATGCGCAGGGAATGGCTCGCCCTTTTCAAGC
>JARRQF010000202.1:0-7165 GCA_037382065.1 Candidatus Thiodiazotropha sp.
ATGGCCAAGCCGCGATTAAAGGCAAAACGCACCGCCCCAAACTGAGCGTTCAAAAACTCAGCTTGCTCTGGGGTTGGGTAAATTCTGACTTTCGTAGCTTTTAACATTTCAGCGCTCAACGATACAATACTTTATATTATATATAGCTTAACAAAGGTATTTCAATTGAGTGTACATGATGGAAGTAATGATTTAAACACCTATTTAAGACGCATTTGTCTCGACAAAGCCAATCATCCGCTTTGTGGTTAAGGTCGTACTTTGCAAGTTCGGCAGGTGGAGCAACGATTGAGACCTTGCGTAAGTATGTAGAAAATCAGGCTACGCCTGATTAGCCCTTTCATCCCTGCCCGCATTGGGCGAGGGTTTTCGGGCTATTCTGCTAAACATCAAAAATATTTGTGGCACGGTATGAGTCCTTGTTATGTTCGATTTTAGGTTAAACCGAAAAAATCAGTGTCTCCTTCCTTTGCAGAGCCTAATGTACCAGATCGAAATGCAGGCTAGCAATTTTCAATCTTGGGTTGATGCTTGACTATGGCTCATGGTGTACCATACAAAAAGATACTTTTGAATAGAGCAAGGTATGCCAAACCCGCAATATAAATCTGCCAACACGGTTGTTGTTCTCGACTTCGAGACCACCGGCCTATCCCCTGATCAGGGTGACCGGGCCATTGAGATTGGTGCGGTAAAGATAGAGGATGGCGTGATTGTTGATCGTTTTCAAAGCTTGATGAATTCTGGTCGGCGCATCAGTCGCTTTATTGAGGATTACACAGGCATTACCAATGCGATGCTGAAAACGGCGCCGTCATGTACTGAGGTGATGAACGAGTTTGCCAATTTTGCAGGGCGGTTTGGTTTGGTGGCGCATAATGCATCGTTTGATCAGCGTTTTTTAGATGCGGAACTGACAAGAATCAAGCGTAAGTGCCATGCTGAGTTTGCCTGTTCAATGCTGGTGGCAAGGCGCTTGTATCAGCAGGCAGAGAATCACCAATTGGGTACTCTGGTGAGGTTAAATAAGATTCCTAATGATGGTACGTTTCACCGTGCCCTGGCTGATGCGGATATGACCTCGCTACTTTGGCTAGGAATGCTTGATAAAATCAGAGATGTGCACCAGATTTCAAACATTCCATTTGCGTTGATGCAGCAGCTCTCTACTACACCAAAGCGGTCTGTGAATCGCTTTTTGCAGCGCTGGGCATGAAGTACGCTGTTAATTTGATCGTGTGAATTTAGTTTTGATTGCACTAAACCCACCAAAGAATCATTAATATTATTGATGTTCAATATCTGATTAACTGGGAGAAATGTTTGGGCAATGCTATTCTTTGCTTTTTCCAGCTCTTAGTGGATAGATCCGAACCAAAGGAGATGGTATGAACTTACGCAAAGTCTGGTTGAAAATTGTCCTATTGCTTTCTCTGTTTGTTATGGCGCTGCCCGCTTGTTCGATGGAGGTGGAGGAGCTAATCCGCCACATCGACCGTCTGTGGCGTGGCGAGACTTCCCGTGCCACCATGACCATGATGGTTAAGACTCGCCGCTATGAGCGCAGCATGACCATGAAGACATGGTCCCAGGGCAAGGATTACTCCCTGGTGTTGATCCGTGAACCGGTCAAGGATCGGGGCATCGCCACCCTCAAGGTAAAGGAGAACATCTGGAACTACCTGCCGAAGATTAATCGTGTTACCAAGGTGCCATCGAGTATGATGTCCGGCTCCTGGATGGGCAGCCACTTTACCAACGATGATCTGGTGAAGGAGAGTACCTTTGAAGACGATTACGACTCCCGCATTACATTTGAGGGGGAGCGTGATGGTAGGCAGATCTACGAAATGACCTCGCTGCCCAAACCCAACGCGGCGGTGGTCTGGGGTAAGGTGGTAATGCTTATCGAACAGCAGACTCTCGCCCCCTACCGTGCCCTCTATTATGACGAAGAGGGTGAACTAATTCGCACCCTCACTTTCGATCAGGATAAAAAGATCGGAACCCGTGTCGTTCCTATGCGCTTGAGCCTGCAACCGGAGGAGAAGCCGGACGAATCCACAGTTATCCACTACGACGCGATCGAATTCGGCGTGCCATTGGAAAGATCGTTCTTCTCTCTGCAAAACCTTAAGCAACGGCGCTGATGCAAAATTTTAACACGGCCTCACCCTTCAGTCGCCTGCCGATCCTGTTGTTTATCTCCTGGCGCAATATCTGGCGCAATCCCGTGCGCAGTCTGCTGACCATCTCAGCCCTGGTTGGTGGACTGATTATGGTGATCCTCTATGCCTCCCTGCTTGAGGGGATGACGCGGCAGATGGTGGAGAACGCGACGAAGCTGACCAGTGGCCACCTTCAGGTGCACCGCCAAGCCTTCATCGACGACCAGGACCTCTACGCCACGCTGCCCTGGTCCTACCTCAATCGCATCGAACGTGACTTTCCCACCCTCCATCTTGCCCCACGTCTCTACGCAGCTGGGCTGGCCAGTACCTCGACGACCTCAACGGGAGTGATGATAAAGGCAGTGGACCCGCAGCGTGAAGCGGCGGTAACCTCAATGCTGAACCACCTGCGCAGCGGAGAGATGTCTCTAGGCGTGGCCGATACCACAGACGCTAGCCTGACCCGATATAACCTGATGGTCGGTGCACAACTGGCGAAGAATATGAAGCTCACCCCCGGTGACGAACTGGTGCTAGTGACCCAGGCCGCTGACGGCAGCATCGGGAATGACCTTTACCGGGTGGCGGCAGTGCTCAGCCCCTTGGAGCCAAACTTCGATCGTATGGGCGTGTTGATGTCAGTGGAGGCCTACCAGCAACTGATGTACCTGGATAGCGGCTTTCACGAACTTGCGATTGGGCTGGACGATATCGCCTCGCTGGCAGGGGTACAGGCGGCATTGGACGCCGAATTGATAACCCTGCAAAAGGAGCAGCCGCTTGATGAACTGGGCGGCCCGGCGCTGCTGCGCAACTGGCGGCAGCTGACCCCAGCCATTGCCGACATGCTGCAACTGAGCAGATCGATGCTCTTGGTGATCGGCCTGATCGTGGTCAGTCTCGCCTCACTCGGTATGCTCAATACCATGCTGATGGCAGTACATGAGCGCAGCCACGAGTTCGGCATTCTCCTGGCTATCGGCATGAAGCGCCGCTGGCTATTGCTAATGGTGATACTGGAATCGTTCTTCCTCGCCCTGGTATCGGCACTGGTCGGTTCGCTGCTTGGCGCACTATTGGCGCGCTATCTCGAATATCACGGCATCGATTTCAGCGCCAGTATGCCCGATGGCTATGATTGGGCGGGTATGGTTTTCGAACCGGTGATGAAGGGTTATCTGGAGCCAATGCAGATTATGCAGGCGTGTCTGCTGATGTTCGTCGTTACCCTTATCGCCTCATTGATTCCCTCCTGGCGAACAGTGCGACTTAAACCTGTGGAGGTGCTGCGATGAGGCAGCATAGCCGGATACCGTTGGTGCTACTGACAAGATTGGCCTGGCGCAATCTTTGGCGTCACCGTCGACGTACCTTGATTACCCTCAGCTCCATCGCCATTGGTTTTGGTTTGGCCGTGCTCTCCATTGGTATTGGCGATGGCAGCCACAACTCCATGATCCGCAATGCCATTAAACTGGGTGAGGGCCACCTTGCAGTGCAGCCGCCTGGATATCTGGAGGCGCCCGCCAACCACAAGTTCCTTGCTGACGGCCGTGCTTTGCAAACGAAACTGGAGGCGCTGCATATCGATGGAGAGATAGAACCACGCATTTCGCTACAGGTGTTGGCCAGCACCGCCAACAACGCCGTTGGTGCGGGTCTCGAAGGGGTGAATACCAGCCGTGATCCACGAGTGGCGATGCTCAAACCGAAACTGATCAAAGGTGCGTGGATTGAACCTGGCGATCATCGAGGTATCCTCATCGGTGATGGCATGGCACGCAAACTCAAGATCAAGATAGGCGGTAAGGTGGTGTTGATGGCGGGCAAGCAGGGCGGCGACTCTCAAGCGCAACTTGGTAGGGTACGCGGCATCTTCGACTCCCATGTGGACGAACTCGACGACTTCCTGGTACTCAGCGACATCGTCTTTGCCCAGCGCTTTCTCGAAGGAGAAGGTGCCGATGCAGATAAATTGCCAGTCACACGTTTTGCTCTATTCCTAGACGATCCTGATAGCCTGGGGTACTGGAGGGGAATCATCGAATCGGTCATGGCTGATGAGCAGGTGGCGGTGCTGGATTGGCACGAAATGATGCCACAACTGGTACAGTTCATTGTCATTGATGATGCAGGCAACTACATCTTTCTGCTCCTGATTCTCATTATGGTAGTGTTCGGCATACTCAACACGGTATTGATGAGCGTGCTGGAGCGGACCCGCGAGTTCGGACTGTTGCGTGCGCTGGGGCTGAGCCGCTATCAACTGCTCATGCTAGTGCTTTGCGAATCGCTCCTGCTCAGTGTGCTGGCAGTGGTATGCGGCTGGATCGTCGGCGGTGGCGGCCACTGGTGGTTCTCCCACCACGGCATCGACTTCTCCGCCATCATGGGGGGCGAAACGGCGATCGCTGGCACCTTTATCGATTCGGTGATCTACACCGAACTCTCTCAGGGGCGGGTCATACAGTTGACCTTCATCGTATTCGCAGCCACCCTGGCCTCAGGGATCTACCCAGCGCTTAAGGCGGCGCGGGTGACACCAGTAGAAGCGCTGCGTACATAAGCATATTAACCCTTTTAAGGAGAATTCCATATGGCACTGCTGAAACTAGAGGGAATCGGAAAACGCTACCAGCAGGGCGAGGTGGAGGTGCAGGCGTTGCAGGAGATTGATCTAGCGCTGGAGGAGGGGGAGTTTGCCGCACTGGTCGGTCCCTCCGGTTCAGGCAAGACTACCCTGCTTAATATTATTGGTGCTCTTGATGTGCCGAGCAGCGGCAAAGTCCATCTCAATAGTACCGACCTCACTGCATTGAGCGAAGCGGCACTCTCGGATTTTCGCCTTTTCCAGCTTGGCTTCATCTTCCAGGCCTACAACCTAGTGCCAGTATTGAGTGCGTTGGAAAACGTCGAGCTAGTGATGGTATTGCAGGGACGGCAGGCTGGAGAGCAGCGCGAGCGGGCTGAACACTATTTGGAGATGGTCGGCTTACAGAGTCTTATGCACCGTCGTCCAGCGGCACTCAGTGGCGGCCAGCAGCAACGGGTGGCAGTAGCTCGTGCGTTGGCAGCGGGACCGCGTCTGGTGCTGGCCGACGAACCCACCGCCAACCTTGATTCGGAAAATGCCACCGCACTACTCGATATCATGCATCGCCTCTCCCGTGAGGAGAAAACCACCTTCCTTTTCTCCACCCATGATCCGCGTGTGATGGAGCGGGCGGAGCGCATCATCACCCTGCATGACGGTCACATCACCGAAGACAAGGAACACGAACACCGCACACATTAGAATGAGATACGACTATAGCCTCCTGTGCCTTTACACCATACTACTACCCTTCAACACAGTGCAGGCGCTCGAATTGACCGGGCGCCTCTCCATCTTCGGCAGCGCTGCATCGGCGAAATCTGGGGATATTGGCTATGTGGACGGCAGTAGCGACACGCTCACTGCCGACCAGCAGAGCCTGCGTCTGATGCTGGATGGCAGCGCGCAAGGGAGCGAGTGGTCGTTACATCTGAAAACGGCACGCCAACACCTGAATGGCTATTCCACAACCACCGCCTCAGCCTCGACCTTTCGATACCGCGACCTAGCAAAAAACTGGCACGACGAAAGCAATGGCGACACCACCACCCGCATCGGCTACGAGCTGGATCGAGCCGCCTTCAAACAGCGCCTGGATAACATGACGCTCTCCATAGGCCGCCAACCCATCGATTGGGGCAGTGGCCGTTTCTGGCAGCCATTGAATCTCTTTGGTGCCTTCGCCCCCACCGATCTCGACACTGACTTCAAACCGGGCATCGACGCAGCTCTCCTCAACTGGTATCCCTCCGACTTCTCCTCCCTGACCGCCGCCTATGTGTTGAAGCCGGAGGATAACAACACCTTGGAGAATAGTGGGGCGCTTTACTACCGTCGTCAGGTGGGCGAACTCTCCGAACTCTCCCTGCTCGGCGGTCGCGTTTTGGGCAATCGTATCATGGGAGGCGCCTTCGAAAGTGCCTGGAGCGGCATGGGCTGGCGGTTGGAAGGGGCGTACTACAGCCTGAAGGAGACAGATGAGAAGTTTCTTTTCTGGATTGTCGGGGCCGACTACCAGTTTGGTGACGGCACCTTGATCGCCGCTGAGTGGTACCACAATGGTAACGGCGCAGATTCGGAGTCGGCCATTGCCACAATGCCAAACAATCCATTGATTGTCTATGGCCTGCAACAGCAACTCGGCAGACAAGTTTTGGGAGTCACGCTGGAGCGAGATCTCAATCCATTGCTACACGGCAGTTATACATTGCTGGCAGCTGCACTCAATGATGATCGGGGAGACCTTGCCACCTCCCTGCTACATCAATTCACCCTGAACTTATCGGTCAGTAATGAGTCGGATCTGCTCTTTTCATTGCTGCTACCCAATGGCAAAGGAGTCAACGATGCCGGGCAACTGCAATCTGAGTTCGGCCACCTACCCAAGGCGCTAACCCTGAGACTGCGTCTCTATTTCTGAGCTATTGATAAACCAAGATTCTGCAAAAGGGGGTGGTGAATTGTACCGCTTTTAGCGATTCCTGGATCTGTATTTTCGGTAGATTACATGAGTATTTTTATTTGTATTTAACTCCTATTCAAGCTCATGGTGGGCGGTATACTGGGGGCAGGGAAATTGCACTACAAAGAACTCATTTTCGTGCATAACCCTAAAAAGATCAGTTGGGCAGTGTGAAGGGGGCGTTTGTGGTGGTGCAGGGCAAGGGTCGCTCCTGCACATCCATGTGCCCGCGATATGGGTGCATCCATGCACGGCGCGCAACGACGCGGAATAGCCAGCTATTCCAAGGAGTTGCAACGCCGCCATGTGCCGCCACAAGCGTGCTATTCACGTTGTAGTGTAACTCACCCAGTGGGTGACCAAGTCCATCGAACAATTTTCAGAAAAATTAACATATTAATCACAGAATGGAGTGGTCAACTGATTTTTTTAGGATAA
>JARRQF010000203.1:0-12883 GCA_037382065.1 Candidatus Thiodiazotropha sp.
GTGAGGGGAATATAAAATAGCGTAAGCGCAGCTTACACCACTATCATGAAATGTGTCATGCGAATGCCTGCCGATTTCTGAAATTGAATGGGTATCTCGACTAGTCCCATCACGACTTAGCAGGCTAAATTCAACTGATCTACGGACCAGCATCCTGAATCAACTGTTCTTTTAGCATATACTGAAAAGTCTGTCGCAGTCCTTCCCAGTACCTCTTTAATACCATTCTGTACTTGACTATTTCGCCCATCTAGAACTTCTGTGAAGAGCTCTCGCAACAACCACTGTATCTGCTTCGGAATGCCCTGCTCCTTTAGGGCGTTGATATATGCATCAACAGGAACTTGAGTGTATTTCACAGGTCGCTCAAGCACCTTTGAAACCTCATTCATACAATCAGAAAAACTCATGGCACGAGGGCCAGTAAGTTCATAGACTCGATTGCGATGTTGTTGTTTAGTTAGAGTAGCTGTAACAACTTCTGCAATGTCTTCTGCATCCACAAAAGGTTCGAGTGTATCTCCGGCAGGCAGCACAAGCTCTCCACTAAGAATGCCATCGAGCATAAAACTTTCACTGAAGTTTTGAAAAAACCAACTTGCACGAACGATATTCCAGTTTAAACCACTCGATTGCACGATCTCTTCAGCTTTTTGTGCACCAATTTCACCTCGCCCGGAAAGCAATACAATATGCTCTAAACCTGTTTGCTTGGCCAAGGTTATGAACGCCTTAATATCTGCAGCAGCTTGAGGTATTGCCAAATCCGGTTGATAAGTCACATAGGCGGAGGCCACCCCATTAAGCGCAGCGGGCCATGTCTTGCGATCCTCCCAATCAAAAGGTAGATCAGCAGACCTTGATACCGCACGTGTCTTTAATCCCATCGCCATTAAGCGTTGATTGACACGATGTCCGGTCTTGCCATGCTTGCCAATAATGAGAATCGGTTTGTTAGCCATAGTAGAGTTCCTTTAAAGATTGTAGGGTATATAAAATCAGTGTTACTGATTCATGTCTTCAGCCTAGGCAAGACAGAGCAGATCAACAATCACTGTTTGTCTATATTTATGTACAGTTCGTCCAGAACAGTGGATGATAACCCTAAGGCAGTGGAAAATAGACATCATGACCACACAAATAAAATCAACTATCGCTGAAATTTCAGATCCAGTCGGTGAGGCACTCCATCTCCTCAAGCTGAATGGAACCTATTACTGCCGCTCAGAGCTTCAGGCACCCTGGGGAGTTGAACTCCCCCCATTTGAGGGTCATATGATGTTTCATGTTGTGACCAGGGGAGAATGTTGGCTCGAAGTCTCAGGGGAGAGGCCCCACCTACTTAAACAAGGTAGCCTGGCATTGATTCCACACGGCACAGGCCACACAGTGCGAAGCGATTTAAAACATGAAACGCAGCCATTATTTGATATTCCGGTTGAGTCTGTAAGTGAACGTTACGAAATCATGCGCTATGGTGGTGATGGTGAACCGACCCAATTAACCTGTGGTCTGGTCCGTTTTGATCATGTGGCCGGCCAACAGATTGTCACACTACTCCCTCGCATACTTCAGATAGATACTTGGGAAGAAGAACAAGACAGCTGGATTCAGAGCACGCTGCAACTAATTACCCGCGAAGCCAAAGAACTACGCCCTGGTGGTGAGACTGTGATAACACACTTGGCAGACATACTCGTTATCCAAGCTATCCGTTCCTGGCTTGACACGCTGAATCAACTAGATCAAAACTGGCTCTCGGCATTGCGTGATAAGCAGATTGGCAGAGCGCTTACTGCAATACACCGTCATCCAGAACAGGCGTGGAGTGTTGCCACCTTGGCCGCAGAGGCGAGAATGTCCCGTTCTGGTTTTTCAGCTCGATTCACAGAGCTTGTTGGCTTTACTGCCATGCGCTATGTGACCCATTGGCGTATGCTGATCGCCCGCACGCAACTACTTGAATCATCAGAGCCACTTGTGGTTTTCGCTGAGCGCTTCGGCTATCAATCTGAAGCTGCATTTTGCCGCGCATTCAAACGGGAATTCGGCGTTTCACCAGGTAGCATCCGGCAATAATCTAGTGTGGTGCTTCATACAAATTGACGATGATAGCGTCTCGCCCGAAGGGAAACCTGCTCAGGCCAGGATACTGCGTTGCAATGCTTGAAAAGGGCGAGCCATTCCCTGCGCATTGCGCCTTGTCTCCTGGCCTGAGCAGGCTTCTATCATCGTCAATTTGTATGAAGCACCGCGCTATCCTTTGGCAGTTTGTAATGAAGAACGTGCCGCAGGCAGTGGTCATTCTAACCTCCTTGAGTATTCCATCATTGAGTAGAAATCAGATTATCTCATGCCCCTTGGTTTGTTGAGTATTTAACGGGTGTCCCGTATCTTTATATTGATTTATGTGGATGAATGTTCCTCTATTAGTTTGGATATCAATCTATGTCTATGCTTTATGTGATCTATGCTTTAGTTTGGATACCCAATCTATGCTTAGGTGAATAAATTTCTATATAATTAGGAATCTAGGGTGAAAATATTTTGGGATTAAATTATGTTTAGGCTTGTTCAAGCAATAATTGTATTGTATCTTGTAAGCAGTAGTTTTTGCACGATGGCGCTTGATTTTCCTCTCCCGCAAACGAATTTCATTCCAGCAAAAATGCCAATGTACCCGGTATACCCTCGCCCCGATTCTGAAACACAAGCACATGCCCGTAACCGCTGGGCACACCCTGATTTTAGATATGAGATTCCTATTGGTGTACAAGGAGGGGCATGGCCATTCAAGTATGAAATAGTTCAAGGACCAAATGGAGCTGCAGTTGGAGCCTACTATGGTGATACGAACTATGGAATTGTCACATGGACACCTACCGAAAGTAGTGGTACTGTACCATTCACTATAAGGGTCACAGATCAGGAGTTGAATACTCTCGAAATATCCTGGTCAGTAACTGTTGACGCTGATCAGTTTGTGTTTATTCAGGATGGTTACTCAGGGCCTAAAGTAGGAACAATATCACAACCACTTGAATCATTTACGGATTGGTATAAATCCGATTCATCAGATGCAACATATAAAAATAAAATTGTAGTTTTTCGTGGTGGAAAATATTCGGCATATGGTTCTGCGGCAAGCAATGGAAATGTGAAGTTTGATTCCACTGCTAAAACACCATCCTTAATCGGGTTCCCCGATGAAACTCCCATAATCGACTGTTCGTTAGCAAAATTCTTTTACTCTATAAGTTTAGATGATATTTTTGTGGCGGGTATTCGTTTCGAGAATGGCAGACAAGATGTTGCTAATGCCCATTTTTTCTGGGTAACTGCAGCCTCAGATAGGGTAACGTTTTGGAATAATTATTTTTATAATTTAGGCCCAGGTACAGCTGGAATAGATAATACAAGTACCGTATTTATTTCTGACACCGGGACTTTAAAAGAAAATTTTCTCTATAAAGGAAATACAGTAGAGAATATACATAATAACGGATACAACGGTTCTTATGTTGAAGCTTATACAACGAGTCATGTTCTGTTCGAAGAAAACATTGCTAAAAACAGTGAATCAAATGCAGGATTTTTTCCTAAGGCGACTGTTGCCTACGTAACAGTTAGAGCAAATCAAGCTTATGAAAATGTTGCGGGATCACAGTTGGGAATAGGTTACGATTGGACTGGTGGATATGTTCCTCATGATACAGAAATTTGCTGGAATAGAGTCGTAATTAAACCAGGAAATAGCTCACAATTATTAATGATGTGGGCACACGGTGAAGGTTTCTCAGGGCAAACCTACAACTCTTTCATTTATCGGAATACTTTTGTAAATGGGTCTTCATGGGTTCGTTTTCCAGGTAAAGAATTATTTGAAACGGATGGTAATGTTGTCGTTAGTGATTTTTTGAAAAGATGGGAACTAGATTCTATGAAATCGGTTATCCCTAATTTAACGGGGGGCGAGTCTGCCGGGATTACGGATAGCTCAGGACTTTTAACTGGACATTACCGTAGCTTATATTTGGGAGTAAGAGGGCATGAGTTATCGTCTGAGTATGTGACTACTCCTAAAGCCATAGGTCTAATAGTAAAATAAAGAGAAATTGGCTTTTGAGAATCAGTAGGTACAGTTATCAAAAATGGGCTGGGTTAAAGCCAAACTGCATCGCCGGTTTGAGGGTGCGATCAAAAGAGGCATAAGCTCAATGCTTATGTGAGTCGTAGGAAGCTCACGCTAGAGCCTTAAGGCTTGACGTCAGATCAGGAAGTCTCTGTGGCTATCTATCACAACTATGTGTGAGATAACATCAGTTTCTGTTTTACTGCTGATTTCGAAAGGGTAAGTCCAGAGCGGATGCTTGAGAGAAGGGTGGGGCGCTGTAATCCGCAGGCGGACCTGTTTTGTGCAATGCTTGAGCGCTGTGGGATTGAGGCGTGTTTAAGATTTGTCTATATTGATAAGCGTATTCTGAATCATGCTATATCCAGCGTAGTCCTGGCGATTCTGGCTCAAGTTCCTCCATCGAAAACGTGGCGCAGAAGCGCCCAACGCAATAAATATCATTCCGCGATATGGGGATGTGAGTATTCATGATGGTTGGTCATCGTATTTTGTGTTTGTATATCTGTGTTAGGTTTTAGGGCTCAATTGATAGAGTTTGTGTATGGCTGAAGTGTTTGAATTTTTAGAGCAGATCAGATTTGATTCGTGCTTTGTTTCAATATGGGCGGTTTGAATTTCAAAATGGTCTCCATAGAGTGCGCGGATCTCATCGTCCACATCTCCGATGTTGCCGGAGCGTCCGTCCTCGCAGCACACATCCTCGAGTGTCAAGAGGAATATACTGCAGTTAGACGGTATGATGTGGTGCATATGGGAGGCATAGCGTTTACGGATTGGTTCCGGTAAAGCAGTTAAGGCGGCTCGGTCATAGACTGTATCAATCTGTCCTAAATCATTAGGCGTGAGTCCAAAAAAATCACCGCAGAGGATTTTAAGTCTACCATGTTCCCATTCGGTGAAATTCTTCCGTCTGTGCATGTGCGGTATAATGTTATTCTCATTAAAGAGAGACTTGACGGCAAGCGGACTCAGCTCAACCCCAATTACTTCGTGACCTTGATCAACTAGCCAGTGCAGATCCAGACTTTTGCCGCACATAGGAACAAAGATGCGACTTTTCCGTTTTAAGGAAAAACTATCCCAGAAGCGGATTAGCAACGGATTGACGGCATCCTGATGAAATTCAATCTGATCATTTCGCCACATCCTGAGCCAGTTCTGATTGTCACACCTTGTCATAGGATAGACGCCCAGTGGAAAGCTAAGAGAGATGTTGTCATTTGCTGTGTCATATATGGCTTCTCCCGGCAAAAATCGCCGACAAGCCATTGACCTTTCTTAGGGACAATAACATTGTCAGTTGGACAATAGGGCACCCTTAGGTGCTATACAATGGTGTAGCTGAATATACGCGATAACTGTTGCACTTGAATAGGTAAGATGTCAACCTTTCGAAAACTCCTGTTAACTTAAATCATGCATGCCCCATATTTCTTCCCGACCCTCTCCTGCAAGGGGGGAGGGGACGTTCTTTTTAGCTTATCCATTGTAAGGTTTATCGTTATTGGGCTCGCTTACTAAGAGCTCAACCGAAGCAACCAGCTCTCTAATTCTTTCGCGCACTTTAGTTAATGGATGGTCTGGAAACTGATTATCATACTCCTCTGATTCAGATAAATTTCGAAGACATGGCCCGTTATATTCGGGAAAATAGGGGTCTTGCGCCCACCCAGTCACTCTTCCAGAATCAGGGTCAGGTACAAGATCACCTCTCTCTGATGATAACTTGCTAAAAATAATAGTATCCCTTATACCAGTTGTTCCAGCTTCTTGCGAATACAAGGATAGGACAAAAGATCGATCTGACATTGGAATTGCTAGGGAACCTATATATAGAGCGGGCTCTCCTTGAATAATTCTCTTACCGACAGTCTTAACTGCTCTTTGGCCGGAAACCGTCACTAGGTCACATTGGACAATACCTATACCCTGCTTTGCAAAATTATCCCGATAATATTCTCGCACTAACACTTCATCAGATAAACGTGTGTATAAAGCTTCATCGAACCCTATAGAATCCAGTATCAACTGAACGCCATTTCCGTCATGCCATTTATTTACATTTCCCTGAGAACTTTGAGGAAGGCCCATCCAAATAGTTTCATCAACCTTTATACTCATTTTAAACCTTGATTCTTACATTGGGCAGGGCCTAATATTATAAATAGCAGGCAGCTTGCATGCTATCCTACCTATCGGCGCAATTAGGTGTGCAATTCGCACTCCTAAGTGCATTTTGGAAAAGTGGAGTATTAGTAGTACTACAACCTCACCGTTATCTACTATATACACTACTAATCAGTGATTATACGCTATCTGTAAGCAAATAAAAGCACAAGAAGAAACATGAGAAGTTGCCTTCTATCACTTTTGAGTATTAGTCGATACATACAAAATTAATGAATTGGTGATTACAGTATATTTCCCTTCTAGGTTATGCTGGAAGGCAACTAAGTATATGTTAATCTAGATAGTATACTTTTTTCAGCCATTTGTTTTTGGCAAAGAGCCTAAGCAATCTTGATGGTGGAAGTTCTGGGATAAAAATGCATAACGATACAAGGGGTATCGTTAATAAAGCTGTTATGAATAGGCATCGGTCACGGAAATGAGTAAAGTTTGGCGAGAAATAGCAGACCCAAATATACATAGTGATTTCATGAGCACGTCGAATGAAGGTGGTGTGCCCATTGAAGAAAGTAGGGACAATCTAATTCAGAAGTGGAGCTACTTAGCTGACGTTTGCAATTTAACATTTCAATTTTCAAGTATTGAGCAAGTAAAGGAGTGTGTGGTGTACTTTGAGAAAAAAACTCATCCAAGCACTATTGGTGATCACCCTCCTTACGAACATTATTGGCAGCCTTGGTATTGTAAGCTGCCTAAAGGAATTACCAAGGGTGCTAAGAGAAAAAAAGTGTTAAAAGCGCTTAACCAAATATTGGAACAATGGGGTACAAGCTCATAACAAGGTGATGTATTGGAGCTAGTGTGGTGCTTCTACAAATTGACGATGATAGAAGCCTGCTCAGGCCAGGAGACAAGGCGCAATGCGCAGGGAATGGTTCGCCCTTTTCAAGCATTGCAACGCAGTATCCTGGCCTGAGCAAGTTTCCCTTCGGGCGGGACGCTAAGCGGTCATCCGCGTTGTTGCGCGCCTTGGAAAGGGAGAAGCCATTCCCGGCGGCACGCGCCTAGCGTCACGCTATAATCGTCAATTTGTATGAAGCACCACACTAGTTATGCTCCGCATATTTTATGATATCGCTTCGCTTTTTTACCATAAAATCAGCTCCACTACACAGGCCCACTGACCACAGCATTACCCAGAGGAAGAATGAGACTCATCGCCCAAGTCAAAGATGGCAAATGGATGCAGGTTATGGGGTAAAAATTATTGGAAATCCCAGGCAGCGTGAGGATATTACCACCCAATGTGAATTAAGCGCCTCTTCAATATCCCGTCCTGGCGCGAGCGAGAAGCGCAGCAAAAACCGATAAGCACGCTTGGTTGTTTAAGCGCAGCGAGTTCCAGGCGTGCCGGTTTTTGTGAGCATCGCAGCGTACCCGCAGAGGCGTTGAATACGGCACCCATAAAACCCGATATCGTGGCCACACAGAACATATTTATGTGATCAGTTATGGGGGGCTCTTCCAGGGCAATTGCATTATAAAGAACTCGTTTTCGTGCATAATAGAAACAAATCGCCACAAAAATGTTGCAAAGCATTTCATTTTGGTTGAGAAGTTTAGCGGTGCCAGTCGAGCACGATGGCTATGCATAAATCGTGAAAATTAGCGGTAAAGTGTGACGCAATTCTATAAAATAGATTGAAATTAGTGTAAGTGAAATGTTGATTAGATTATAATTAAACAATGATTATTTAATGAATGTTCTATGTCAGAATTTATGTAATAAGTTAACGAAGCAACACAGAATTGTGAATCCTGCTCATGATTCTTTCAAAGTACCAATACCTGAAATGCCAAGCTCTGGCAGTAACCTGAGAAGCGCGGCAGTCCAATACCTTTTACATTCAACCTAAAAAGATCAGTTGGACTGCGTGATTCACCTGATAGCTGACTATGTACATCTAAGTAATTTTATTAAAAATCAGTAACTTGCTATTATAATGGAATAGCCAGCTGATTTTTTAGGTTTAAGGACCAACAAGACCATTTAAAGAGTATGACTTATGAAAAGACGAGAAATTTTGAAGGGATTTGGCGCTTTGCTAGGCATCACTGTCGCCGCTCCAGGCTTGGCATTCGACTTTGGTAAGGCCCTGGGGGCAGCCAAATCACTGGGTACTGCCGCCACGCTTTCTGACGAAGATATCAACGCATACTTCAAACAGGCGGCAGATCACTATGATAGTCAGCACAAGATCCCTAGTAAGGGCAATAAATACGCGAAGAGACTGGCATCGCTTACAAAGGGGCTGAATAACTATGACGGTCTCAAGCTAGACTACCAAGTCTACCTGACAGATGACATCAATGCATGTGCCTTCGGCAACGGTTCTGTACGGATCAATTCAGGGTTGATGGACTTGATGACCGACGACGAGATTCGCTATGTGATCGGTCATGAAATTGGGCACATTCAGGCTGGACACTCCAAGAAGCGCATGAAAACAGCACTAACCACAGGTGCCCTGCGCGAAGCGGTTGCAGCTGGTGAGACAAAAGCGGGCGCATTAGCAGAGTCTGCGCTGGGTGGTCTGATTGAAAAAGTGATTTTGGCTCAGCACTCCCAGTCCAACGAAAAAGAGGCAGATGATTACGCGCTCGCGTTTCTGAAGAAGCACAAAAATCCCCCTGAATCGGCGATCAGTGCGC
Source organism: Candidatus Thiodiazotropha sp. (assembly GCA_037382065.1). GTDB lineage: Bacteria > Pseudomonadota > Gammaproteobacteria > Chromatiales > Chromatiaceae > Thiodiazotropha. The sequence continues at coordinate 8,978 of JARRQF010000203.1, forward strand.
TTGAGAAGTTGGCGAAACTCTCTGGTGGCAGTAGTAGTAACTGGCTCTCCACCCACCCCTCACCCCAAGCCCGCGCAGAGCGTATGCGTAAAGCAATCGGCTAAGTGGTGGTCCTTGGCTGGAGTCGTTACCCAGCCAGGGAATATACCAATACTATTTTGGATATCGCAGAACGCCAAATCTAGTGTGGTGCTTCATACAAATTGACGATGATAGAAGCCTGCTCAGGCCAGGAGACAAGGCGCAATGCGCAGGGAATGGCTCGCCCTTTTCAAGCATTGCAACGCAGTATCCTTGTATGAAGCACCACACTAGCATCCTGTCAGCAGTTATTGGTCTAGCATCAAACATCAAACTATTCCATCTTGGTAATCAGCGATGACTGAGGGATGGTTGTGTCTTTTTGCCTTCTTATCAAGCTCGATGAGTTTTGCAGATAAAATATCCAGTAGATAAGGGTACTGTTCTTTTGACGCTATGCGGATTACATTGTCATGATTAATGAGGGACTTTGCTCCAGAGGTATTTAAGTTCATGGACGTGTTTTGCATGTCAGGGAGTATGGCAAATATTTCACGTTTTTGCCCAATCCCGTATCTGGCTTGGGAAACAGTACCACTTTGCTCGTCACACTCAATTAATATTGAGCCAACCGACACACCAACCTGTAGCCTGTTCCTCTGCACAAAGAAATCTCTTTTTGGCTCTGTGCCTATAGGGTGCTCCGAAATCCATGCGCCACCGCGCTCAAGAATTTCGTAGCCTAGTGATTCGTTTGTTTTCGGGAATGCCTTATGTAAGCCGTGCGCAAGAACGGCAATGGTAGCCCCATTCTTGTTGATGCATCCTTTATGTGCGGCGGCATCTATTCCGAGAGCTAGTCCGCTAACAATCGTCCACCCGTTGTCAGCTAAAAATCCCGCAATCCTTTCAGCTATGGTCAGCCCTATGTGTGAAGCCTTCCTTGTCCCAACAACTGACACAAGATTGCTGTTGTCGAAAACGTGCTGGTTACCCCTCAGATGGAGAAGCGGCGGTGGGTTGGGTGTAAGCTTCAGAAAGCGTGGGTAATTCGTTGAAGTTATTGGTATTGTTTTTATGCCGGCTGCATTGCTCTGCTCGATAATTTGCTTACCAAAGCTCCATGCGTCGTTTGAGACTGAGTGTAAGCGTTTATCGCCAATTGATAGGTAGTCATTAACATCTGAAACGGATGCAACCCCTTTTGGGGAATGCTTTGCTAACATGTCATTTATTTCATGGAGGGAGAACCCGGGAGAGTGCTGTAATGCAAGGATGAGGTTGGCGACCTGTTGTTCTTTACTCATGCAGGCTGGTTGGGCTTGTTTGGTTGTTGTTTTATGGTGGTGGCGCGGCAGCTTCCTGTATTCCACCTTCGTATTATTTTGGGTCTATTTTTGTAATTAATGTAGCTAGTATGACGACAAACAGGTATTTAAAAGTTTGTCACAAAAAGCTGTGTGTCGAAGTTCACTATCTACCCAAGTTGATGAGCCAATATCATATAATACCCATGTTTTCATGAATTTAGCTCTCTGGATAGCTTTTTAATGGATAAGTTCAATATTTGTGGGTAATGCTAAGTGTGGGAGGGGGTCGCTAGAACGGCTCCCGATCCAGATTAGCCAAAATTCCAATTCTTTGGCAAGTCTGAGTCACACTCAGCACACACATACCACTCTTCTTTTACGATGTTTATTGCTCCGCAATTTTCACACTTTCTAAATATAAAGTCACGGCAAAAACCACTTGGGTAAATGATACCCATTTTTCTAATAGCGCTATTCACCGCCTTCCATGAACTTGGTTCCGGGCAATAACCAGTAGATTGGTTCGTTATTTCAGATACAGAAACAGTCCCACTATCAATTTTGAATGTAATTTCACCTGCTGATAGCACTTCCTCCCCTCCTGCACATGCTACATGTTCAGAATGCCTATCAGCTACTAGCAAATTACACCCTGTATCTATTATATAGGTAGCCACAACCTCACCATTCGCTAGACTTTGTTCTGATTCCGTTACCCAATCTAGAACATCCAGGAAGGAATTAATATTTTTGCCCTTTGGAATTGTTTTAACCAATTCTACTAGATCCGCTGGACCTACATACTTGAATCTTTTCATTATGCCCTTTCCGACTAACACTATAAATAGCAGGGAACTTGTACACTATCCTACTTATCTGCGCAATTAGGTGTGCAATTCGCCTACTATCCAACAGAAATTGACTATATAGTAGGTAATTTGCCTGCTACGTGCATTTTGGGGGAGGGGATATAAAATAGCGTAAGCGCAGCTTACACCACTATCATGAAATGTGTCATGCGAATGCCTGCCGCTTTCTGAGATTGAGTGGGTTTCTCGATGAGTCCCATAAGATCAACGTAGTGTGATTGCCCTGAAGGGTTGCCCAACATGCGAGTATCAAATCATGTAGGATGTGGTGAGGTACGAACCGCATCATTGATGTTCGTGAGCCACCGCACTATTGATGCGGTTCGCACCGCTCACCGCATCCTACGCAATTACGAATTTTATAGCGACTTCAAAAAGAGTTACCTATCGATTTAAAAGCACCATGGAATATCTCTCTCTACGAAAGATAACTTGGTCAAACTTTTCATACCATTCTGTCGTCCCAAAAGGACCAGCTATGGGGGGATCAATCCCGCCATTCGCTGGACGACAACGTAGCAATCTCTTCCCTCCTCAATTATTCCTTATAAATACCATATTTCTGAGCACGTTGGTTCGAAGCGACAAGATTGGCGCAGCCTGTCTGGCGCGGTCTTTTGGTATGTACAAACTATCCATTGCGCAAATTCTTTCATGATTGGCCAAGCTCTTATATTATAAGTAGCAGGCAACTTGCACATTATGTTTCTGTGCAAATTGCCTTGATGTAGATAGGCATCTATTGGATGAATCACGTACAGATTAGCTTGTATCTCTGGCCTGAGTAATGCCATATTACTGGTTTTAATCGGGTGTCTCGACTAGTCTATTGAGTAATACCGAAACATCGTTGCTAAAGCCGCTGACCGTAACCAGGTCAAGCGCTGTGTCACCGTTAACATAACCAAGTGCTATGAAGCCTGGATAACTACTAACAGTAAAAGACTGCTGCACCTGAAAACTACCATCACCATTGCCGAGCGATACCGACACGTAGCTTGGCTGCATGTTGTTGATCGTTACCAGATCAAGCACAGCGTCGCCGTTCACATCACCAAGGGCTACTGATTCAGGAGTATTATCTATAGCAAAACTCTGCGGCGCCAGAAAACTACCATCGCCATTACCGAGGAATACTGACATGTCGCCGTCGTATAAGGCGTTGGCCATTAACACATCAAGCACAGCGTCGCCGTTAATATCACCAAGGGCTATCAACTGCATAGTATCATCACCGACGCTAAAACGCTCTTGTGCCTGAAAAGTACCATCGCCATTGCCAAGCAATACCGAGACGCTGTTGCTGTTGGCTGTGACCACATCAAGCACAGCGTCACCGTTCACATAATCAAGGGCTACTAAGAATGGAAAACCATCCACAGCAAAACGCTGTTCCACCTGAAAACTACCATCGCCATTACCAAGCAATACAGAGACCTTGCTATCCCCTATGGCGGCCCCGTTGCCCGTTACCACATCAAGCACTGCGTCGCCATTCACATCACCAATGGTTACTGATATAGGCCATTCACTGGTTCCAAATTTCTGAGGAAACTGATCATGAAAAAGTATCTCAGGATAAGCCTCTCCCATCCGCGCTGAGACAAAACTGAAATCATCCCTATCGATATCACCATCTTCATCCACATCAGCCTTAGCGCAGTCGGCGTTGCTCGCCGGATTCTGACCAAAGCAGCTTGCCAGCT
>JARRQF010000204.1:0-7060 GCA_037382065.1 Candidatus Thiodiazotropha sp.
TCATCCGCGTTGTTGCGCGCCTTGGAAAGGGAGAAGCCATTCCCGGCGGCACGCGCCTAGCGGCTAACCGCTTAGCGTCACGCTATAATCGTCAATTTGTATGAAGCACCACACTAGTGTGCTTGTATATATTGGGCCCTAAAGAATATGTGAAACCTGCCGCTCATTCATGCTGAAGAACGGACCTGTCTCTTCTCACAAGACAGAGTGTGTTAACGGGGGAGTCGTGTGGACTTGAGTGTGCATGCCTCAGGAAAATAGAGAACCGGAATATGGCCGAAATCAGTATTAACCAATCTCTCTACGAAGTCTGCCCGATTGGCATGTTGGCAATCGATAATGATGCCTGTATCTGTTGGATAAACCCCGCATTGGAGGCAATGCTCAACCTGGTTGGGGATGAGCTAGTCGGAAAAGAGAAGGGTAGCCTGCCAGAGAGTCTGCATGCGCTGTTTGATGAGACGGATATGCTTCATTTGTCACTTAATGGTGATGGTGAGCGCTGGCTCCATCGCGAAGTTCGCCAACTGGAAGATACTTCAAATACCGGGTTAAAAGTCCATTTCTATCAAGATATTAGTCAGCAAGTAATAGCCCAGCAAGAGCGTGAGCAACTGCGCAAGCAAGTTAATGATCTCACCATTACTGACGAATTGACTGGCATGGCTAACCGCAGGGCTATCTTGCGGGCACTAGATGCCCAAGTCACCCGCAGTCGTCGTTATAGCAACCTGCTGACCCTCTGTGCCGTGCGCCTGAGTCACCCCCTCTCTAAAGAGGAAATATTACCTGATCAATCCATTCTGGTGATGGCCCAATATCTGCGGGAGAGACTCAGATGGGCCGATGTCATTGGTCGCTATCAAGACCAACTGTTTCTCCTGGTGATGCCCGAAACCAGTGGAGAAGATGCGCATAAACTGTTGCAACAGATAGTTGAAGAGTGCCGTGAAGGCGCGTTGACAGAGCTTGGCGACCATCCTATTCCAGAGCTAGACTATGGTGTGTCGGCATGGGAAAAGGGTGATGATCCACAGCGCCTGATTGCTCGTACCATCGAATCTATCTAAATCAGAGATTGAATCACTCCGTCGAACGGTGTTGAGTCTTAAGGCAGGCTGATTGCAAAGGAGGTTCAATGCCTGATACTCGACGCATCAGTTTCGAAAACGGTATAAGCCGCAAAGAGCTTAATGCGGTGCGTCAGCGATTCATGAAGTTGCACCGAGAGCGTTTGCGGCGAATTCACCAAGAGCTGCGTCCCAGCCAGCAGGAGTTTCTTGAACTCCTGCCACTGCTCTTCCATATTAATCATCCCATGCTACCCGGTTTTGTCAGTAGTGATACGGTCACAGGAATACCCGACTATAGCCCTTCCAGGCAGGCTCTGGAGGTAGCGAGCAGACTTAGCCGCAGCTTTCAATATAAGAAACGAGCCCAGCGTATCTACCATATTCAAGGTCTCTATCTCATGGGCAGTACAGGTACGATTGGCCAATCGTTCGGTAGTGATTTCGATCTTTGGCTTTGCCACAACCCATCGATAGACCAGAATCAGCGCAAACGGCTGCAAAAGAAAGTGGAACTGATTGAGAAGAGCGCTACAGAACTAGGCCTGGAAGTACATATTTTTCTTGTAGACCCAGAGCGTTTTCGCAGAGGCGAGAAATCTCGTCTTTCTCATGAGAGTTCAGGAACAACCCAACACTATCTGCTATTGGAAGAGTTTTACCGTAGCGCCGTGCTTTTAGCTGGTCGCTACCCCCTCTGGTGGTTGGTTCCTCCAGAGCACGAGCATGACTATCAAGCCTATGTCGAATATCTGCTCTCACATCGCTTTATCAAAGCCACTGATGTATTCGACCTGGGAGGGCTGAACCAAATAGAAGCAGGGGAGTTTTTTGGTGCCGCTCTATGGCAGCTCTACAAAGGCATCGATTCACCCTACAAAGCAGTTTTAAAGATCTTCTTGATGGAGGCGTATAGTCGCCACTACCCGCAACCTCAATGGCTGGCACAGCAGGCAAAAGAGGCGATCTATTCGGGAGAAGCCGACATAGACATGCTTGATGCCTATATTCTGCTTTACCAGAAAGTGGAAGAGTACTTAAAGAGCACAAATGATAAAGCACGCCTAGAACTAGCCCGCCGCTGTTTCTATTTCAAGGTAGGAGAGCGCTTGAGCCAGTTGAAGGGCGAACGGAATTGGCGTAGTCGCATGTTATTGAAGTTAACCCGGCAGTGGGGTTGGGGTCAGGCCCAACTGCAGATATTAGATAGCCGTTCAGAATGGAAGATTGATCAGGTAATCAAAGAGCGCAACGCCCTAGTCAGCGTGCTAACACGCAGCTACCGCTTACTCACTGATTTTGCGAAAAAATTTGCAAAACAGAGCCACATCGATCCCCATGAGCTCAATTTACTGGGGCGCAAACTCTATACCGCGCTCGATCATCGGCCAGGAAAAATTGACCATATCAACCCAGGGATTTCAAAAAACCTGTCAGAAGAGCATCTATCGCTTTACTATCAGCCAACCAGGGAGGGAAGCTCAGCCTGGATGCTCTATCGTAGCATGCGTGAAGAGCAAGACTTAGTTGATCAACGGCCGATAAAAATCTCCAAGAATCTGATAGAAATTCTACTATGGAGTCATGTGAATCAGGTGTGGGTCAGACACTCCAGGGTTAGCCTCGATTCTGCTGAGACAGGGGTATCGCGCAAAGAGCTATTATCCCTGCAGCGAAGCATCGTCAGGCTATTCCCAGCCTTAATGCCCAGATCAGCAGACATGAAAACCCTTGCGAAGCCGGCCTATGCCGTGATGGTGGGGTTATTTATAAATATTGGAACTGATCCGATGGAGTATCTCACCAAAGAGGGCAAGCAGTTAACCAGCGAACGGCACGACCCGCTTAGTTTTGCCTCAGCGCGTACCAATCTTGCCATTAACCTGGAAAAACTGATACAGACCAGTTGGGGAGAGCTCCAGGTGACAAGGCACGATGGTTCTGACGGATTGATGGATGTCCTTTGCCATATCCTGGATCTGCAATCTACTGAACTAACCGAGTCACCACAAATCAACGCCTTCAGTTTTTCGAGTGTTCGTGGCAGTCAGATTGCGCTACGAGTGACTGAGCTGTTTAACCATGTAGCCAAACGTTTTCAGAGTGGCGACCTGAAAAACGGCTGTTACCTATTTCGCATGGGACAGGAGTTCTATATGGTTCAGCACCAGGAGAAAGGCTACACATGGCGAATGTTGGATTCATTTGACAGCTTGCTGGAAGAGTTGATGCAACCACAACCGCTGTTTAGGAGAGTAGAGTTTGATCGGGAAATACTTGCCGACAGCCCCTATCCGACGCTATTCGCAATTAATAAGCCGGATGTGATTCAACTCTACTACCAAGTCAATACACATGGCATTGATCTCTACATACTGGATGAACAGGGCTCCCTGTTTCAGCAGGCTCTGCATACCGATAATCCACGCTTTTTAATGCTACAGCAGCGCCGATTTTTCAATAGCTTATTGCAACTTAGGAATTTGCTTACAAGTAGTGAGGGCGATTTATTGGCTGAACCAGAATTCTACCAACTGAAAAAAGATAAGTCTCAAAAGTGGCATACCATTATCAAACGTGCTCCCTTGGCAGTAGCTGATGACTATATGGAAGTGACACTGGTTACTGATAGTACAGCATCTGACGCAAAGCTGGTGTCATTGATGTGTGGTGAGAGAGAGTTTACACAATTGGAGTATAGTGATGGGCTATATTCAGCGGCAGCAAATTATATTCATAGTTTTCGCAAGGGTGCTGTTAAGTATCCGATCTATATAACATCCATTCGCCTAAGTGGTTTTCAGACTCAGCAGAGCTTGGAAACCACCTACCTATTAAATCTGAAAAAGCGGATAGAGGCACAGTTAAACGAGAATATTTGACCCTGAATAGTGAAGCTATTTTCTTTAAAATCAGTAATTTGCTATTAAAGTGGAGCGGTTAACTGATTTTTTAGGTTTAAATGCCAATCAGAATCCTCAGATTCCGATTGGCATAAAAGAGCCCTATTTTGCTTGAGGTTGATCCTTCGTTTGAGATAGTTCTTCTGCTTGAGGCTGTTTTGCAAGGCCAAGATACTCAATTTCGAAAATAAGCGTTTCATTGGGACCGATTTTTCCCCCCGCGCCTTTTTCGCCATAAGCGATTTCTGGGGGCATGACAACACGCCATTTCGCGCCAGGTTTCATCAGTGTGACAGCCTCCTTAAAGCCGGGGACAACGCCATTGAGGCTAAAGCTAACTGGTTTTCCTCGGGCATAAGAGCTATCGAATTCGGTGCCATCAAGCAGCGTGCCTTTGTAGTGAACCTCAACTTTGTCATCCGCTTTGGGTGATTCGCCACTACCTGGCGTTAGTACCTCGTATTGCAGGCCGCTATCCGTTACCGTAACCCCACTCTTCTTGGCATTTTTCTCCTGAAACTCTTTGCCTTTGGCGAGGTTTTCTTTGCCCAATTTCTCCTTTTCCGCTTTCACTTTCTCAAATTGTAGTTTCAGAGCCTCATTCATATCGGCCTCTGACAATTGCGGTTTTTTCTTTTCAATATAATCACTGATAGCAGCAGACAGCGCTTCGACATCAATATCGGTCATATTCTGCGAATTCAACATCTGCCCAATCTGAGTGCCAATCGTGTAGCTATATTTCTGTTTTTGAGTGGATAATTCTAGTGCATGGCTAGATTGAGAAAGGCACAGCAATGCGCCTGTGATTATGAGTGCTTTGATTTTCATTGAGCTTCATCTTCCTCTTATTGGTTAGTTATCGTGATTATTTATATTGACAAAGACCTTTTAGGACCTGTGCGGATCGTAAATAGTTCGTTTAGAAAATTCGAGCAGTCCACATTTTTTAATAATTGCTTTGTAATTGAGAGCTGTTTAGATGAAACTAATTCCCGCCAAAGCTCGCTGATTTTAGGCCAAGTTGGTTTGATCTAACAATCAATAAGCGCAAACAGAAAAGAGATAGGTGCAAAATATCGCCTTATCGAATCTCTGGGTAGAGGCTCAGTCAATGGACTGGTTGAATTGAGACAGATTACCTGCGCTATAGTTGGGTTATTTGTCCCATATAAGTGTTGTTTCGTTGGCGTCTAAATGGCTTGTGAAGCACTTAGTTGTATTAATACAACATGTGATTTTTGAGTGGATTCGGTGTTTGTTTTGCCAAATAGAGATTGTTCTTAGCACATATCGTAGGCATGCAAGCCAATGTTTCGGTTTATTCATCCGCCTGAAACTGCCTGATAGATATATAAATATTTGTTTTATTTCAATTGGTTGTAATGAGTTTATTAAATATGGGTTTAATTTTATCCACTTTTTGGGAAAAAATTGTAATTTACTCTTGACATTGGCCTGTGTTGAGTTAATCTTAGAAGCCTAAGTGTTGTAAAAAAGTATCGCTATTGTTTTTGAGCCATTAAGGCTCTTGGTCATCTAACCTCAAGGGATTTTAGCGTTTGAGTGATTATAGTATTTTTCGCACTATTGGGTTTGGAAGCCTAGTATTAAGTGTGTTGCTGGCAGCTGGTTGTGAGCTGGGTACTAAGCCCTCCTCTCCAGAGGGGCAGGTCAAGGCTAGAGCCGAGGCCTATTGGGCCGCAATGCTAGCAAAGGATTATGTTGGGGCTTATGCACATTTGGCGCCTGGTTTTCGCGCTAAAGTGTCGGATAAGGTTTATGCAGCACGTTTTGCAGGCAAGACCACTTTTCGTAATGCTGAGATAAACAAGATCGAATGCGCGCCAGAGGTGTGCGATTTGGTGGTTGACACCAAATACACAGTCAGCGGCATACCACCGTTTAATATGGATGTGGACGCAGGGAGAGCTTGGAAGCAAAGGTGGATCTTGTTTGAAGGAGATTGGTGGTTATTACCGGATAAGTAAGAGTTCATCCAACTAGCTGAGATTGATGAAGTTTAGCGCTTTGAGTGAAGCGTCTTAATGATCAGCTGATGTAGCGATTGTTCCTGTGTGATCGCATATATATTTTGCAACACACTGAATATGGGCAGATTTTTTTAGCAAATACAATTGCAATCCCCTATTGATAATGGAATAATCGCGGAGTAAATAAATTGATCATGCCTTTGGGTAGCGCATGAATCTTGTTTGAAACTAGATAAAGCCTACTCATAGGCCTAAAATTTTAAATGTTGTCGACAACACCTATGCCTTATAAAAGGAGCATATAGAAATGATGATGAGAAAGAAGCTGTTGGCTGCTGCGGTAGCTGCAGGTATATTGGCACCTATTACCTCACAAGCCGTTAACGTCAGTCTGGATGGCAGTGGCCAAGCCCTGCTCTACCCTTACTACAACGTTAACGATGGTAATATGACCTTTGTTTCCGTGACCAATACCACTGACGTTGCCAAGGCCGTCAAAGTACGTTTCCGCGAGGGTGCGGGTAGTGAAGACGTATTTGACTTCACACTCTATCTGTCACCTGAAGACGTTTGGGTTGCTGCTATTTCGCGTTCAGGCGATAACGTAGTGATGAACATCCCTGAGGATACATCCTGCACCGTTCCTGGCAAAGCCGCTCTCCAAGCGGGTACCTTTAATTCAACACGTATCCCTGCTGCCTATACTCAGAGTGTTGCTAACCGCCTCTCAGAAGGTCACATTGAGATCATCGAGATGGCAGAGCTGCCTAATACCGCAGGTGCAAATAACATCACAGCGGCCGTCACTCATAACCAAGCTACCACGCCTCCCACACCAGTGGATTGCGGGGTTCCTACTACCTTCAGTAGTGCGGAGACCTCAGCTATTCTTGACGCAGGTGTCGTGGCAGCAGGTGGTGTGACTCAGGATTTTGCAGCACCAGGTGGTGGCTTAGTTGGTAATGCCGCTGTGTTTAATCCTACTAGCGGTATCTACTACCCCTATAATGCCACAGCATTGAACCAGTACTCTGGAAACCCAATCTGGTGGCCGCAGAACTCTCAGGCGTTCCAAAGCATTGCTGCTGTGGGT
>JARRQF010000205.1:0-7058 GCA_037382065.1 Candidatus Thiodiazotropha sp.
CAGGATACTGCGTTGCAATGCTTGAAAAGGGCGAGCCATTCCCTGCGCATTGCGCCTTGTCTCCTGGCCTGAGCAGGCTTCTATCATCGTCAATTTGTATGAAGCACCACACTAGAATCTGGGATAAAATCCAGCGCAATCTTTGGATGATGATTTATTTCCCCGATCCTTCATCCTGATGGGAGCCTGAGAGTACCTTGCTACGCAGGTCATCAGCAATCAGATAGAAACAGGGTAGAGCCAAGAGTATCAAAAGCGTCGCAAACAACAATCCAAACCCCAGACTAACCGCCATAGGCGAAAGAAAAGCGGTCTGCCCTGTGGCGAAAAATATCAACGGCGAAATACCAAGGAAAGTGGTAGCCGTGGTCAATAAGATCGGACGAATCCGCACCCGTCCGGCTTCAACCAGAGCCTCTTTGCGTTGCCAACCTTTACGCCTTAATTGCTTAGCAAAATCGATTAAAATCAATGAGTCGTTAACCACAATACCCGTCAATGCAAGAAATCCGATGAGCGATAAGAATTGAAGGTTATAGCCAAATACCCAGTGACCAAAAATCACACCAATACCCCCAAATGGTATTGCAAACATCACAACGAGTGGGTCAAGAAGCGATTTAAACAGGGCTGCCAGAATAAAAAAGATAATGGCCAGGGCGATGATGCCAGCCCGCTTCATACCCACCATGGATTCTTGGGCTTTTTTCTTTTCTCCAAGAAATAACATACGCTGCCCCTTTGGGAGGGTTTGGAACTTAGCTTTAACCTGTTCAAGAATCTGGTTTGGCGTCGTAACCTTGGCATCAACTTCTGCGGTCACGGTTGCTAGGCGATCAAGATTTCGCCGACTAATGCTATTGTAGCCACGCGCCTCTTGTATATCGGCTACATCGCCAAGAAAAACGGTGCGCCCATCATCCAAGGTAATCGGAAGCTGCGTCAGAGCAGCCGCATTATGGCGCAGTTCATCATCATAGATAAGGCGCACCGGAATGCGCTTATCTTGCCAACTCACATAAGATAACTTGAGACCAAGAAAACCGGTTCGCACCGCATCCGCTAGTTGCGTTTGAGAAAGCCCCAGCTGTCGCCCCCGTTCATTGAGCTCATAACGATATTCCAACTTACCGGGGTCCATATCCTGCCTGGCATCTGAGATACCAGGCAGACGCTGCAGAAAGCTGCGAATCGTTTCAGCCGTTCGACTGATCTGATCGATCGATGATCCGAGCACTCCGATCTCTATATCCGCACCTGCCGGCCCGCCCTGGGCACGCAGTATTGACATGCGTTGAATACCAGGAATCTGTTGTATCGCTTGGCGCACATCGTCAATCACCGCAGAAGAGCTGCGCTCACGACTACCTTCCCAGGAGAACTTCAAGCTAACGAATGGGGAGATCCACTGCTCAATGAACCCTTTAGGTTTCTGTTTCTTAAGATCAACGATCAATTGAATATAGCGGCTACCGATTTTCATACGATGAAAATCGATAAACATCACCCCCACGTTGGTTAACAGGGTATCCAGCTCATCTTCACTTAGGCGCTGCATGATGGTCTCTTCAAGCTTGCCCGCCAACCTGGATGAGTCATCGATACTATAAGTACTGGGGGCTTCAATATTGACAAAAAACTGCCCCACATCCACATGGCCGAAAAGAAGAAACGGAATTCGTGTTGATGCAAAAGTGATCGAGACAATCAGCACACCTAAACTGAGCATGGCAACAGGATATCGATAGTCGAGACTCTTGCGTAGCAGTTGTGTGTAGCGTCGATTTAAAGCGGTCCAATCAATGCGCCCTGTTTTTCGCACCCTTGCTGTGCGTAGATACTCCTTGGCATGCGAAGGCAAGACACCAAAAGCTTCTAACAAGGAACCTATCAATGAGGCGGTAACCACCACAGGAATGACCGATATGAACGCCCCCATTGTTCCACCAATAGCAAACATCGGCATAAAAGCGGCAATGGTGGTTGTGGTGGAGGCGACTACCGGCCAGTAGACCTCCTTCGTACCCAACTCAGCGGCATTGGCGGCGCTTTCCCCCAACTCCAGATGTCGGTAGATATTCTCATTAACAATAATCGCATCATCAACAATCAGGCCCAATGCAATGAGAAAGGCAAAGAGTGAGACCATGTTAATGCTGTAACCCAGCAGATAGAGCACAACCACTGCCACCAGGAAAGAGACAGGAATCCCCAGTGCCGTAATAAATGCCGCACGGAAATTGAGCATTAAGTAGAGTGCTAATAGAACCAGCGCCAACCCGACGATACCGGAGGATTTAACAGTCTCCAGACGATTTTTCACATACACAGAAAGATCACTGAAAAGCCCAAGCTTGACCCCAGCTGGCAGCGTTTGTTGACGCTTATCAACAAATTCACGCACCAATCTTGCCACTTCAATGGTGCTCGCTTGACTGGTTTTATTTAATGTCAGATTTACCGAAGGCTTGCCATTAAAACGACCCAGCGTTTGAATCTCTTCCAGACGTAATTGGACCTTTGCCAGATCCCCCAGACGTAACACCCCACCCTGCTCATTTCGTCGCAATACGATGTTTGACATGCGTTCTGGATCGGGAGGCACCCCCATACCGCGCAAACGAATATCACCACCGGCTGACTTCAGTGTGCCGCCAGGAAGGTCCCGCATATTATTGCGTAGTGCGGTGGCAATTTGATTTAATGAAACAGCCCTGGCTGCCAACACCTGGGGGTCAACTACAACCCAGATCTCCCACTCTCGATCACCTGCGATACCCACCGAGGCGCTACCCGGTATCTGAATCAGCCCATCTTTAATCTGGTCTGCGATCTTATAGAGTTCACCTCGTGAGATATCACCAAACAGGCTCACGGAGATCACAGGAAAGCGGGTCTCAAGCCGTGCTAGTTCAGGCTCTTCCGCCTCTTCAGGCAGGTCATCAACCTGATCCAGTGCGGTTCGAACCTTACGCATGAAGTTATCGACATTCGAACCACTTTTCAATTCGATCAGGATACTTGAACTACCTTCATTGCTGGTTGAGCTGATCACATCGATATCAGCCAAACCATCTAGCTCTTGCTCGATCGGCAAGGTAATTTGACGCTCCACCTCTTCAGGAGAGGCTCCTTCGAAAAGGGTTTTGATACTAACCTTATCCTGCTCCACCACTGGAAACATCTCTTGTGGCATGGCATACCAGGAGATCACCCCAGCGATCAAGACAATAATCAGGAATAGGTTAACCAGCAGCGGGTTGCGAATGGAAAAATCAATCACGGACGTTCACTGCGGTCCTCTATCCGCACCTCAATATCGTCACTTAACACATCCACATCACGCGCCACCAGCAGCGCACCAGGCGCTACCCCACTCAAAAGAATCTGCTGGTCAGCATAACGTAAGCCAGGAATAACCAACTGCCGCACTAATCGATTTTGCTTTACCAGAAAGACATAGTATTTTCCCTCTTCGCGCATAACCGCCGATGCCGGCACGGTGAGGGCATCACGTCGTGGATGCAAGGGAAGCCCTACCTGGCCAAGCTGCCCTGGCAGCAGACCCTCACCTGCCACCCGAATACTCAGAGGATGGGTGTGAGTCTGGGGATCAGGATCATATTGTAGTGCAACCAGTTCACCGTCCACTTGCTGGCCATCCACATCCACAAGTAATGATTGCCCAAGAGAGAGCGCCGAAGCCACATCACCACTCACCGCTACCTCTAGCTCAAGAGTATGGGTATCGATCAGCTCCAGGACCAGAGTATTGGCCTGTATATAGTCACCAACTTCAACCATCACACGATTAACCCGACCAGTAAATGGCGCCTGTAGCTGAGTACGATCGAGACTTCGCTGAGCACGACTGATAGCCGCCTTTTGGCGTTCAATCTGAGCCCGACTAGTCTGTAGACTAAAAACCAACCGAGCCTCTTCTCCTTGAAGATTAATCAACTGTTGACGGGAACTCTCACGGGTGGAGACAGACGAGAGGGAACCCTTACCCAGCTTCTCAAGACGTTGATACTCACGCTCTGCCAAATCGCGATTTTCACGCGCTAAATCGAGCAGAGCCTGATCACGCGCCAAGCCCGCCTCGGTTTCATGTAATTGGGATTTAGCCTCGATCAATGCATCACGGTAATCTGCATCGTCCAGTTGCAGTAGAAGATCGCCAGCCTTCACCTGCTGCCCTGGCTCTACGTGCCGAAGCAATAATTCACCAGATACTTCAAAGCGAAGAGAGGCTGTCCGATGCGGACGCAATAGACCGGTTGAGGTGACATGAGGCAAGATATCCTGCTGTAGAACCTGGGTAACTTCAACCCGCGTCATTGTCGGCTGCTTGACCTTCATGGTGGTTTCTGGTTGAGTGACCACCAGCAACATGACGACGATCACAGTCACAATCAAGATAGCCAGAGTAAGCAAGAAACGGCGAACAACAGTGGTCAAGTCTTTTCCCAATTAAACAAAGAATTTGAAGTCCAGTAGATTCTATGCGAATTTACTTGGATCTGCTCGGTGATTTATCAATGCCATTCCGAGAGAGTTCAGGTTTCTGGGGGTAGACAGCGCATGTCTAGGCCCATTAACCTACAAGCCGAATTTCAGACAACCCAACCTCCTTAATGTTACATACCCCACTTTTGCTTATTGTACTGTTCTGGCCTGCGATACTGGCTGCGACTGAACCACTACGCCTCGATCAGGGGATCAATTGGGACTATTGCAACGCACAAAGTCTGCCGAGTGAGCCTGCCAGCCCCCTGGCACCCCTGCCAAATGACCCATTTCAAATTCATGCTGATCAAATGACCCATGATCAACTCAAAGCACAAAGCGAACTAAGCGGTTCAGTGCAACTTTGGCACTTTGAAGACTATGCAGAGGCAGACCATCTGATCTATCGTGGAGATAGTCGTACAGCAGAGCTTTTTGGTAACCTATTCATTCAAAAGCCTGGTCTTAGGATCAGCGCAACTCATGGTTATCTGGAACTGGACAACGACAAGGGCTGGCTACAGCAGCCCCAATTCCGCCTAACCAAGATGTTTGCCCGAGGAGAGGCTAAAATGGTTGAGCTGCAGGATAAGCAGAGATCTCACTATCAGGACGTTACCTATACCACCTGTCCCCCCGGTAAAAATGATTGGAGCCTGGCAGCATCCGAGCTGGATATTGACATGGAGGAGGGCTGGGGAGGTGCCTGGCACACTCGCGTGCAATTGGGAGGGGTACCTGTCCTGTACCTGCCATATTTCACCTTTCCTGTTGATAATCGAAGAAAATCGGGCTTTTTACCCCCTTTCGGTGGCTCAACAAACCGTGTTGGCAATGAAATCAGTACGCCCTATTATTTCAATCTTGCACCTAATTACGATGCCACATTAACGCCACACTGGATGACCAAGCGAGGACTGATGATGGGGGGTGAGTTTCGATATCTGGGTGATTGGCAACAAGCCGAGATCAGTGGTGAACTCTTACAAGACGACCGCGTTGAAAGCCCAGATCATGGCCATCAACGGCGCGCTTTGCACTTTTTTCATATTAGCCGCCCAATGGAGGGGATGTCTACTCGAATTGAGACTAACGCGGTAAGCGACAATGAATACTACGATGATTTCAAAACTGGGCTGACAAATACCAGCACCCGCCATCTGGAACGGGTCGGAGAGGTAGAGTACCATCAGGGCAACTTGCGTTTGCTGGGCCGTTTACAGAAATTTCAAACGATCGATAAGACCCTCAGCAAAACCGAATACCCCTACCAGCGTATCCCACAACTGCTCACCACCTACCAAAAGCGCTCGAATCTGCTCGGCCTACAGCTTGGCCTGGGTGGTGAATACACAAAATTTAAACATGAAACGCTAACCAATGGTGAACGATTGGTCCTGCGTCCCAGCCTGGCACTTCCCATGCAACGCAGCTGGGGCCACCTAGCGCCTCGCCTGAGCCTCAATTATGCTCGCTACAAACTCGATCAAGAGAAACCGGTTGGCGATGCCTACATAGACTATTTTGTTCCCGCCTTCAGCCTCGATAGTGGTTTGGTTTTCGAACGAAAAACCCATTGGTTTGGCAGTCCCGCCTTTCAAACCCTGGAACCGCGTCTGTTTTACCTCTATGCACCATTTGACGAACAATCAGAAATTCCTGACTTCGATACCACTGATATTGATCTGACATTCAGCAATCTGTTTAAAGAGAATCGGTTTACCGGTAGTGATCGATTCGGCGACGCCAATCAGATAGCGATGGGACTAACTACCCGTTGGTTTCAGGCAGATGACGGTATGGAACGTTTTCGCGCCAGTATCGGTCAGATCTACTACGCCAAGGAGAGAGAGGTTCAATTGATAGATTTGGCCAATGATGCTCCAGAAGATGCTCCAACATCCCCACTGGTGGCCGAGCTTTCTGCTCGCCTGGGAGCATCCTGGAGCACGACATTGAGTCTCCAGCGCGATCCACGTCGGGAAGAAAAAAACATCGACAGTGGCCGTTTCGCCTTACACTACAGCACAGCCAATAAGCAATTGTTTAATATCGATTACAATTTTAAACGCGAAGCCATTAATGATAATCGCGAAACCATCAAAGATCTGGATATCTCCTTCTACTGGCCATTCAATTATAAAGTCAGCCTGTTTGGAAAATGGAAACATTCATACCTTTATGAGCGGGATATGAATAGAATAGCCGGTTTTGAGTATGGCGGCCGCTGCTGCTGGAAATTCAGAACCTTCTACCAACGCTATGTGGCAGATGAAGATATCGAGAAAGAAGAGGAGTCGCGTGTCATGCTACAGATCGAGCTACGGGGCCTTAGCTCTCTGGGCCAATCAGCTGACCTGGAAATGCAGGAGTATATTTATGGTTACCAGGCTGAGCACTAGTGCTGCCTCATCTCAGGCTCTGCCCCATTTAACCTAGTGTGGTGCTTCATACAAATTGACGATGATAGAAGCCTGCTCAGGCCAGGAGACAAGGCGCAATGCGCAGGGAATGGCTCGCCCTTTTCAAGCATTGCAACGCAGTATCCT
>JARRQF010000206.1:0-6952 GCA_037382065.1 Candidatus Thiodiazotropha sp.
CTAATCAAGAACATCAATAAAACTCATCAGGTATCAAGGAGTGATATCATGCCAAAGCCACGGAAAACGCTCATCTCTCTTGAAGCTACACCCTACTATCATTGCGTTTCACGATGTGTCAGGCGTGCTTTTCTATGTGGTAATGATAAATTTACCGGTAAAAGCTTTGAACATAGACGTGAATGGATTCAAAAGAGACTGATTGAGATTGCTGGCATCTTCGCTATTGACCTCGTCGGTTATGCCATCATGTGAAATCACGTCCACACACTATTATATATCGATAAGAAAACAGCTGAGAGTTGGAAACCACAAGAAGTGGTAAAACGTTGGCATTAGTTATTTACTACTTTAAAGGTCTGGTCGGTGCTGTTAATACCCTCAAAGCAGCCTGCAAGCAGTTTGGCTATTGCAGAACGCCCAATCTTGCTTCTTGTCATCAGATGCTGATGTAGCATCAAACAGCACACCAATCTATTCGGTTATCAGCAGTGGCTGAGGGGTGATTGTGCCTTTCAACTGACAATTCATGCTTAAAATTATTATTTCCTCCTAATTTCTTCACTTTTACCAAATCTTTTGTTACTAAATCCGATTGATTTTACTTGTTATGCGATTTGCTTAACATTAATTTCAAAAATCCAACTCTTTGGCTTCACTGAGTAATTATAAACCTCGCCGGGAGACTCTTCGGCTTCAACTTGAAAGCTATTGCCATTGGCAAGTGTGATTGTGTAATCTAACCCTTTAGTATCTATTTCCAATATTTCACCTAACTCTGGATGACTAATTGATTTAATTAGACACTTTCTCCTTTCTGTTTTACCTGGGTCGAATAGACCACAGTAAAACTGAGGTGGATCGCCATTTTTAAAAAAATAAAATTCTGATTCTTGACCAACTTTTACAGACTGGTCCAATTCATACCACGTGAATTCATATATATATTTCATATAGCGCTTTATCAGGATATGCATTAGCAATCCTGGGGATTGCTTTTTACTTGAGGATAGTAGTGTTCATATAATACTATAAGTACAGATTTGCTTGCTTAACTTCCAATTTTTAGGTTCATATAGATTGGCTTTATATCAATAAATGCATATGATAGTGGAGATTTTATGGAGGATAAAAGATATGCTGATTGATGGTCAGTTACTCAAAAGGATATTGTTAGTATTAGCTGCAGCAAGTGGTATCCTTGCTTTTAATCTGAGTTTTGAAAATTCAGAACGTGCGGCTCAAGGCTGCGGGCCATATTCACCACAATTTATTTTTCTCGATGCGTTTTATAACGCAATAT
This sequence comes from Candidatus Thiodiazotropha sp., assembly GCA_037382065.1. Taxonomy (GTDB): domain Bacteria; phylum Pseudomonadota; class Gammaproteobacteria; order Chromatiales; family Chromatiaceae; genus Thiodiazotropha. The sequence goes on from JARRQF010000206.1 coordinate 1,304, forward strand.
TGCTTTTTATTCCATCTTTTATTTTACTAATCGCTATTTTTTACATGGATTAGGTATAGCTTTAAGTTTGCAAGTACCTTTGTGACACTTGTCTACTGTGGGTTTGTAACTCATGAGTATATTCAAAGTGCAATGACTAATTATTCACCTTGCGATAGAAAGGGTGATGAACAAAGTCTATTGGTAGCTATTATTGGTATTTTTGGAATGCCGATGCTATGGTATGCCGTTATGCTAATTGTTGAAGTTATAAAATATAGTTGGAGTTTGATAATGCGATTAACAAGATTAAAATAACCAAACAATGAGGCTATTAGGAATATATTAATCTAAAATCTAGATTGAGCATGGATTTTCGAAATTACAAAAAACTGGACTTTATACTATGAGCTTATTTCGTCAATTGTTAGAGGTTTATGATATACCTATATTCAGTAAAAACAAACTGCTTAAAAAACTAAGATCTGATTGGGGAAACCCCGTTTCAAAATGGCGTGATTATTCAAATATAGAAATATTTAAGAAGCTTACAGAGGGGTATCATAAACAAGGATTGATAGACGATAAAACATGGTATGACTTGGGGATGAATGCTTTATTCGGAAAAATTGACACTACCCTAACCGAAGTTGGCCAGCAGGTGCTCTATCAAAAAATGCATCTACTGGAAGTGGACGAGGCAAGCCTAAAGCAACAGTATGACTTAGCGTATAAGATCAAGGTCGATCAGGATCTAAGAGAGCAACTACAGTTAGCGCTCTATCCGTTGTCTCAATTATCGGTGAAATCCACCGTTAAATTACTATTTGATCGGTTTCATTATATCAACTTGCCCAGGATGCTTATTGTTGGGTGGGGCTTTTTCTCTATTGTGATACTTTTCTGCAGCATATATTATAAAAGTAGCATTTTTTATATACTTATCTTTTTTATGATTATCGCCAATTTACTTGTCGTGCGGCCAAAGTATCTGGATGCGACAGATAAAAGCGCTTACCCTCTGCATTGCATGAATAAAATGCTACAGGTTATCAGTAGGCTTGCTACAAAAAAATCACGAATATCTCCTACTGCAGTTCAATAAATGAGCATTTATCTTCTATTCGAAGTATCAAGTGGCGTTTGAATCTGCTTTTATTGAGCCAATCAAGTAGTAACTTTTTAATTAGTTACCCGATGTATCTTATCAATCTATTGATTCCGATTGATGCTCTCGTTCATGTGTTCTTAATAAAATCTATTGATAAAAATCTTGATACGTTTAGATGGTGCTTTCGGCTACTGGGTGAGCTTGATGCTAATATTTCTCTGGCATCCTATATGATGCGGTTCCCTCGTCACTGTAATCCAACTTTTGTGCAAACTAAAGAACTAGAACTGGAAAATGCGTACCATCCTTTAGTGGAGCATTATGTGGTTAACTCATTTAAAACAGGGGGGCAATCAGCGCTGATTACAGGGTCCAATATGGCAGGTAAAACGACATTTATTAGAACGATAGGTATCAATGTAATATTGTCGAGAACATTGTGGCTATGTCATGCAGATAAAGCTCTCATGCCAATAATTAACGTATCATCATCAATTAGCAATACTGATTTTCTTGAAGAAGGAAAAAGTTACTATTTCTCAGAGCTTGAATATATAAATAAGTTTCTACAGCTATCTCAAAATGACAAACATTATCTTTTTTTAATTGATGAAATATTTCGTGGTACTAATACAGTAGAGAGAATTGGAGGTGCTGCTGCTGTCTTGCAGGCGCTAGCGATCAAGAATATTGTGCTTGTTACCACGCATGATATTGAGCTTGAGAGGTTTCTCCATGAGCGATATGACATGTGGCATTTTCAGGAAACAGGCAGGAAAGAAGTACCGTTTGACTATATAATACGCCCCGGTGTCTGTAGAACAAGAAACGCACTAAAGCTTATGGATGATATGGGGTATCCAGAATATATCATCAGTCGTGCGAAAGAGATTGCTAGTGAAATAGAAGAGCAATACAGAGTTCCTATGCAGAATTGATGCTCTTAGCCACTACGCTAACTCGTAATGTGCGTTAAGGATGTGGTGAGTTCTACGAGCCGTATTATTGATGTTTGTGAACCACAATACTCAGTTATTGATGCGATTCGTGCCTCACCAGATCCTGCGCAATCACGATTTTTCTCTGTTTCGCCTAACCCATTCTGGGTTGTCTAGTAACCTAACTGGTGAACCCTACGAGCTAGTGGATATCGTCCTCCACCTTGAAGGCGTTAAGCATGATGTCGCCCGCTACTTGCCTGGCCCCCTGAGCAAGTGCATCGAAGATCTCTCGTTCGCTGCAGCCTAATTGTTTAAGGGTCTCCACATCTTCTGTAGTGGTGCTGTTGGAATCATCGATAGCCTTTATTACGAAGAGCAGTAGCGCTTTCTCTTTCTCATCCAGTGGCGCGGTTTCGGGGGTCTGCTTGACCCTGGCGATATCCTCCAGGCTCATGTTGTGCGTCTGCATTAGGATGCCACTATTCAAGCCTATGCAGTATTTGCATTGGTGTGCCTCAGATACCAGTAAACGAATCAGCGCGAAGAGCTTGGTCGATAGGGTGTCATGGTTCATTGATTCTTGGATCGACTCCCAATGGCGTGCCATGTGATCAGGATTGATGCTGTCTAGCTGGATCGCATTTGGTACGAAACCAAATGCGTTCTCTATCTCATTGTAGATCTCGGCCACTTTACCTTCGGCCTGGCTTGGTTGAATGGTAGTAATAAGAGGCATGGTTTTCTCCTTATGTTTAGGGGGAATTAACGCTCCTAGCCTTGCATGGATAGGGTATAAACTGAATCAGAACCAGCGGCGGGTACGGGCGTGATATTCCCGATATTCATCGCCGAAAGTCTGCAAGAGCTTTTGCTCTTCCGGTAGAATGTTGCAGCGGTTAATGACGAAAACGAATAGCGGGGCCAGCAGCAGGGCGGAGAAGCTCTGCAGCCAGAGCCCAATGGCTATTAATACCAATAGTAGTCCCAGGTACATCGGATTACGGGTGTGGTTGAAAGGGCCATGAGTTACCAGTCGGCTGGCATCGGAGTAGGGGTGGGCTGTGGTTTGGTGTTGTTTGAAGAGAATGACCGCCCAAAGTGCCAGCAGGCCTCCGCTGGATGCCGATACAACTGCAAGGGGTTTCGCCAGCAAGGACAGGCCAAAAGAAATAGGCAGAAGGAGTGCCAGGGTGAATGCACTAACTGTGAAGATGAGAAACCAGAGGGGAGGATAGAGACGCAAAGAAAAAGCTGCCTTGTTACCTTTCAATCTATTCCATGTCATGTTATCACGCTCCTTAATGTGGCTATCTAATTTAGTTGATTATACTGAGTAATGGAAGATGATTATAGTTGACCGGTCGGTTTAGTCAAGTGGGATAATGAAAGAGAGAGGTGGTTGGACAGAGTAAAGTGAGTATTTGTGATACCCTTGCCAATGCGGCACTAGGATCACTACCCAAACTTTGTTAACCCCGCTCACAAAGAGTCTATCTACAAAAAGTCTCCCATATGAAACAGAAAATAGTCACCATGCTTGAACTGCAGGATGCCATGAACTGCAAGGTTAATCCCGATTGGCGTGAGGCCGGATATCCCTGGTATCGAGCGATCTGGACCGAGTGTGCCGAGATGCTCGATCACTATGGCTGGAAGTGGTGGAAGCACCAGGAACCGGATATGCAGCAGGTTCATCTGGAGGTTATTGATATCTGGCACTTCACTCTAAGTGATTTGATCCTGCATAGCGACACCCTGGATGCTGCGGCAGAAAGGGCTTTGGAGGGTCTGAACCAGGATACCCCGGAAATGGACTTCAAAGAGTCGATTGAACAGCTGGCGATGGGGAGCATACAGACGCGCTCGGTCGATATTGGGCGTTTTGCGGCACTCATGCGTGCCTCATCACTCAGTTTCGATGAACTATTCACAACCTATGTAGGCAAGAATATCCTCAACCTATTTCGTCAGGATCATGGCTACAAGGATGGCAGCTACATAAAGGTCTGGCAGGGTCGTGAGGATAACGAGTACCTAGCAGACATCCTTGCCTCGCTGGATTCGGATAGCGCAGGATTTAGCGATGAGGTTTACCGGCGGCTTGAGCAAGCCTATCCCGCTAAGTGATCTACGAGGTTTTCATATTGCCCGTTTTGGGGCCAGACCTAAAATAAATCTGCCTGAAGTTCACGAGTCAATATTCGGAGCAGGTCATGCTTTTTCTCATGTTGCGCTATCCAGTCTTTAATTTGTAAAAGTTTTGTATAGTCCTCTTCACCGAGCAAGGCTTTGTTACGTTGCTGTAGGGATTTTGTGGCAATATCTTTTCTGATCTGGCGCTGCCATGGGTCGGTAAATATCCTATTAAGCTTTTTCTGCAGAGAGAGTTCACTAAGTAGCGTCCATTCACCTTTATCCAGCCAAGCATCATCACAATTGGTGCAGACGTCGATTGTGTTGGTTTTTTCTCCCGTGATACGGAATTTGAGCATGAGTTTCGAGCATTTTGGACAGATCAGTGCTTTCCCATTATCTTCAACCTCACACTGGGTTGTGTGACTTTTAGTGGGATGAGGTTGCTTCTCAGCCCAGGCCCTATATGTCAATAAATCAAGTAAAATACCATGGCAATTCAAGCATTCACGGGCAGGTAGTTGATCTTCGAGTTTTGTCAGCTTTAGTGATGAGCTGGAACATGAGGGGCATTGCATACTTTGTACCTTAAGTGTTGTTTAAAAATATACCACGGCTGCGAGTTATAGCGCTTAATAGTGCAGCAATATCCGCACGACGTTAATCATAGGGCCGAGCTTTGTGTGCGTCGTTTTCCTGTGCCATTGTATCTAAAGGCTAATTCATCTGGTAGGGTGATATATAATCCCGAAAGAATTGAAGCTCCTCTTAGAGGGTTAATGAACTCGCCCAATGAGTTAAGATAAATCGCCTCTTCAGTCGAATTCGTGGGTTACCGCTAAGTCATATCTACCCATTCCATTCAGATCGTCCCCTCTCCCGCAAGGAAGGGTGTCGCAAAAGTCATAGGGTGGGGTTCTGTCCCACCATTAAGGGATGAAATGTAGGATGTGGTGAGGTACAAACCGCATCATTGATGTTCGTGTGCCACCGCACTATTGATGCGGTTCGCACCGCTCACCACATCCTACGCAATTACGAATTTTATCGCGTATTCAAAAAGAGTAACCTATCGGTTTAAAAATACCATGGAATATCTCACTCAAATATTGGCACATGATCGAAAATCATGATGCAGTTTGTACCTCACCACACCCTACGACTTTTGCGAATATTTGCGGCATGCTTTTACAACAGCCTCCAAGGGGAAGGGAGGCTACTTTTCGAGCGCACCGTAAACATCAGCTTACTGTGTGGCACCCAAGGGCTTGTTCACGTCAGGGTTTGAACCCCGCATCCCCTCTCCCCTTGCGGGAGAGGGCCAGGGTGAGGGGAGTATAAAATAGCGTAAGCGCAGCTTACATCATTATTTATAACAGAACGTATCGATGTGACTCATGCCAGAAAGCAGTCGATGAATGGCTCAGGACCAACTTTAAAAAGACACACATGAAATGTGTCATGCGAATTCTAAGCGCTTTCTGA
>JARRQF010000207.1:0-9372 GCA_037382065.1 Candidatus Thiodiazotropha sp.
GAGGAAAACGGACTCGGTCTTACTGAGCAGCTTGCCCTCAATATTATCAGCGAAGAAGGCCCCTTACGCCCTGGGGCTATATTCAATCTGCTCATGACTGAGTGTGAACCACTGCCTTACCTAGGCGACATTATGCTGGTCTCGGCTTTACGCCCGCTTTGGCAAGCACGAAATCCGGCCATATCAGTGGTGGATACCTACCCCGAAGAACCACACCCTATGCGTCAAACACGATTAGCTATTACTGATACAGGGCTTGCACTGCTAAATGGAGCGTGTAACTGGCTGGAAATCAATCGCGGCGCGGAGCGTTGGATAGGTGGAGTACATGCCCAGCATGGCCAACAAAACTGGTATTGGTCAGAATCAAAAGGAAAACCTGTTTTGTGTTAATGAAAGACGGGATAGTCCATACGGACATCTCCCTGTTCGTAGCCGGGCGGTCTGTGCTGGCGGGTGAACAGTGGTCGGGCCGGTGCCAGCATTCGTGGCCGGATCACAAGGAATGCCGGTGGTCTATCGCGCCGCTGCCCGACGGTGGGTGATCTCGACCCGCACCCGGTCGCCGATCAGGTTGGCGATGGCGTAGAAACTAGAATCGACGTCTTTGTACCCATAGGAAGAGTACAGGGACAGTCACCGTTTGGGATAGTCTAAAGCCATTCAAAATCAGATGGTTATTTCAAATAATAGTGCTTTCACAACAATGATTAAATGGTGAGTGTCCTCGTATTAATTTCTCGTATTAGTGCTCGTATTAGTGCTCGTATTAGTGGCATGGTGCCTGATTGCCTGTGGTTGTTTCTATTTTCTTTTTAAAAAACGACTGTTGCACGATAGATATGATAGGCATCTAGGTTTAATGGTGAACTCCGAATCAACCATAGGCTATGGACGCCTGTTTATACGCCGTTCATTTTCGAGTACTAGGGTTATACCTGATATTCAATCCCAATATTAATGGCTTATAATTTGGCTGACTATCAGAATAGGGATTTCATAGGAGATAATCATGACGATATCAGGTGCAAATATTCAACGCACAAATAACCAAACTGGCACATCAAACATCCAAAATAGAGACACAGCTTCACAAACACCAGGCAAATTGCTTTTTCAAAAAACTATTTTAAGTTCCCATCGGGAGACCCTGATAAAGCATCGCTTTGAACACTCCAACAATAACCAGAATACAGAATTAGCCGACCAATTCATCGACTCAGCAGGCCGCGATGGCATTATCCAACTATCTCAAACTCCAGATGGTCAACATGCTCTAAAAATAGTATACGATCATGCTGGTGAGCATAGTCGAGAATTTATGAAAAAAGTGCAGGAAGAACAGGGCTTCACTGCTGTTTGCTATACAGATAGCGATCATGCGCCATATTTGATAACAAATCGTTCAAGCATCAGTACCAATATAAAAGCAAAACCACTACCACTACCTGAGCCCCTCATGAATTTGGCGAAAAAATATGCATCAGTAATGGAAAATTTAACAACACAGAAAGTAAAGAGTCTTAATAAGAGTGGAGTTTCCGGATCGATCGATGTCAATTATCGCAAATTCATTAACTTGCTGCATACGGCCAATAACAGTACGAATAGCGTTAACCATCTCAATCAATACCGCTCCAGCATAGGTTGGGCAAAACCTGCTAACCCCTCCATTCGCAAAACCGACACACTTAATAACTCTATAAAATCACAATCAGCAGAGAGTAACTCTTGGCGCGTTGATCAGGAAAATAAAACAGTATATTTGGATAATGGTTATAGGCTTGTTTGTGACGGCAAGGAGTGTGGATGGAAACTGCTCGATGATGAGGGAAAAGTCTTACATGTTTTTGGTGATCCACATGTTAGAGAAAGTGATGGTGGTAAATGGGATTTTAAAGCGGACATGACCTTTAAACTAGAGGATGGCACTAAAATTACTGTGCAGACAAAAGACTGGGGCAATGGAATGACAGTATCTGACAACCTTATTATCACCAAAGATAATCAATGTGTTCAGGTAACTGGCATTGCAGCTGATAAACCAGTTATCTCTGAAGTCACTAACAACGGAGAAGAGATGGATGCAAAGACAGATGATGGTTATGTCGCAAGTGAAATGGGTGGTGTTGATGATTGGAGCTTAAATGGTAATGAAATTACACATAATCTACCGTTTGTTGATTATCAAACATACCTTGATGGCATGCATTATCATGATATTCTCGACTTTTTCTCCCTATTTTTAATTGATCTTTCCAGCGCTTACAGTGAAGAAATCGTCAATCAAAATATCGATGGACTAAAGGAAGCATTTAAAAGTGAATTGGCTAAAGCCAGAAATAGCCAAAATAATACAGATACTTATTATGATAAAAAATTCTACGAAGATTATATTCAGGCACTGGAAGGAGACATTAAGACGCTCGACATCATACGTAATACTGGCGACTTAAAGCAGCGGGCGACATTATTGAATAACCTATGCCTTGAAGCTACACTCGAATTAAGATACAACATTGTATTAAGCGTATCAAAAAACGACTACGGTCCTGTATGGAATAATCACGATTTACAACAACTTCAAACTCAGTTTAATATTTTGCCAACTGATTTTTCATTATTTAACCCGCAGTTAAGTCAAATAGGTATTAGTGATTTACCTGAGGGTACAAACGGTATGAATTATGGTCGAGATGGCATTAAAATAAGACCGAATAATATTTCGTACGCATTGATACATGAAATTGGCCACTATTATGATGCCAATTCTGATAATGCTCTTATCCAAGAATTCAAGGAGATCTCAGGGTGGCGTGATGTTACTTCTGAATTTGTGTCTACGTCTATTAGCTCAGATTACGCTGCTGATGAGTCCTACATACCATTCGAAGGTACTGCGGAACTTAAAAGGGATAAGCATAAATACACAGACGGTGATAAAATTGATCTTAATGGAGATGGAATATTTGATGGCATCATTCAGGTTCACTATGGACTGGTTATGGTACATGACATATCAGCTACGTTTGCAAGAAAGTACGGAGGAACAGCTCCACGCGAAGATTTTGCAACCTGTTTTAACTATTTCTTTAATCATCCTAGTCAGTTAAAGGCGGATGTACCTGAAAAATATGAATTCATGGTGAAATATACCGGCTTTGATCCTTTAGCAGTAAAGCCTTTAGCGGGTGCGTTGAAGCGAGTATAGGGACTGGTTGACAAATCCTATGCAAATTTACTGTAAGCGGTTCTTCGTAGAAGAGTACAGGGACAGTCACCGTTTGGGATAGTCTAAAGCCATTTAAAATCAGATGGTTATTTCAAATAATAGTGCTTTCACAACAATGATTAAATGGTGAGTGTCCTCGTATTAATCTCGCATCAAGCCCTGTTTATCAGTTCCCCCTTTTGTAAGGGTCGGCCCATATTTTTTCCACCCAACAATTTCTGAATAGGCGGCCTGACCTTTTGCCAAGTATGCTGAACACCGAAAAACCAGCTATGTAGTTTGGCGAAAGAACTAAACTGCCGCTGGGCTAATAGTATTGTGAAATGTAAATATAGCGAGGCGAGGTAAAGGTCAATGTCTATTAATTATGATAACTTAGATAAAAAACTGAGTCACATAGTTGATAGTTTTAAGGGAAGTTGGTGTGAGGTATGTATAAAAGATGTATCTGATCTGATCTATATGCGGGAGTATAAGATAGCAATAGAATTATTATGTGAAAATTTGCAAGAGGACAGCGTACCTATATCAGAGGATGTCTATCTAAGTATTACAGAGGTTTGTGAAATCATGCATGTAGAGAGTGTGTATTGGAAAAACCTCCCCTCGCTAATAACGGATAAGGGAAGTGTGGGGTACCCGAAAAATTGAAAGTGTTCAATATGTTATGCTAACTAAGTTTCACATAGCTAAGTGGACGTATTTAATAAATCTCCAGGCAAGAGGTTTCTTCATCTTCAAAAAAAGCTTCGATCTTCTCCTGGTTATTGAGCAGCAGGTCGAGTATGAACCACTTGGGTTTATTGTCAGAGGGTAAGATCATCCGTCTGATCCAGGTCAACGAACTTGACCTGTGTCGAACCCGGATAAGCGGGCAGGAGCTTCTCCAGCAGGCGAAACGAGAGGTTCTGATCCAGTAGCAGTTTTAAGCCGATGTGATCGTTGAAAGTTGGTGTTCGCGGTTGGCGGCGAAGGTTAGGCAGGCACGGATATCGTCCTGAGTCAGCTCGGGGTAGTCTTCCTGAATCTCCGCCTCACTCATGCCCGAGGTCAGCCAATCCAGCACATCATAGACGGTGATCTGCATGGAACGGATGCAGGGTTTGCCGCTGCGCTTGCCGGGTTCGGTAGTAATGTGGTTGTGGTAGTCTGTCATACCGTGCGCCTCTGTGAGCGATTGCCAATTGACGTTCCATGAGAGCATCCTTTCAGGCTTGCCAATAATGCCTGGGCCTGGTGGCCCTATTATCGGCTATTCGGTGGTTAATACCAGGCAACCGTTCATGACTCTGACTTTTACCAGGGCGTTGATCTCAAACCCCGCCTGTTGCAGCCAGTGGCCCTTGAGCTGAATCCACGTCGCTCTCTAGCATTGACGCTGTTCTGAATCCCGCACATCCTAACGCTTAGGGTTGTATTTTATTTTGAGTCAGGGTGCGGCAGTCCGCACCCTGAGATGGTTTGAAGAAGGAATAAATTAAAATATCAGATTCATGACGAGCATCATGACAATCAGAAAGAGAATCGTCATGATGCCACCAGCACGCATGAAGTCAACAACGCGGTATCCAGCTGGGCCCATGATAAGAGCGTTGACCTGATGAGTCGGTATTAAGAAGGAGTTAGATGTAGCAATCGCGACCGTTAGTGCAAAAACCGCCGGGTTGGCGCCTGCTCCGAGAGCAATATTAACCGCGAGTGGCACCAATAGCACCGTTGCTCCCACGTTTGACATTACTAGGGTAAAAAAGGTTGCGAGTACCGCTACCGCCAGTTGTATGACCCAGATAGGCATGTCACCGACCACCACTAATACCTGTTCAGCAATCCATTTCGCGGTACCCGTGGTTTCAACGGCCAATCCGAGAGGAATCAGGGAGGCAAGTAAAAATACCGTTTTCCAGCTAACCGCTTCGTAGGCCTCATCGATATTAAGCACCCCTGAGAGCACCATACCTATCGCGCCAGTTAACAAGGCAACAGAGAGGCGAATGTCAGTGAATAACACCATTGAGAGTGCGATGGAGAAAAACAGTAGTGCCCAACCTATTTTCTGTGGACGCAACTCCTCACGGGGATATTCGGTGGTGACCACCACAAAATTCTTGTCTTTTTCTATTCTTGGCAGAACATCCCAAGGCGTATGAACCACCAACGTGTCGCCCGCCATGAATGGCATGTTACGAATATCCTCGCCTTCCCGCAAAGTCTCGCCATTCCGATGCAGACCGATCATAGCGAGGCCAAAGGTTTTGCGCATCCATACATCCCTGGCGCTCTTGCCTATCAGAGAGGAGCCTGGAGGAATGACCACTTCGGCAATGCCTGATTTATTGGCGGAAAGGTCATTGGCGAAGGTGCGGAGAGTGGCACGTCTCTTTAGCTTGAAGGTTTCAGTGAAGTGATCCAGTGAGGCTGGATCGGCAACCACACCGAGTACCATTCCAGCTTCGATTGCTACATCCCGCGCTAATGCGCCAGGACCAATTCGATTGGCTTCACCCGTGATCTTGGTTGCGATAATGCGGACTCCAAAAGCAGATTCCACGTCATCGAACTGCTTGCCGATTAGGCTGCTGTTGTCAGTGACCACCAATTCGGAGAGGTAGTAGGAGAGACCGTAGACATCTTGAAAATACTGCATGGGGTCGGTGCCACGAGTGCTGCTTTCACTTTTTGTTTTGGGCAGCACGAATCGACCGGCGATTACGAAGTAGATAATACCTGTTAAAATCAGTGTTACGCCGATTGGTGTGACGGAAAAAAGTCCCCAGGTCTCCATCTGCTGGTCTGCTGGGAGCGCCTTATTTGAGGTAAGGATCAGATCATTAAGCAGGATCAGGGGGCTGGAGCCGACCATTGTCATGGTGCCTCCGAGTATGGCGGTGAAACCCATCGGCATCAGCAGGCGTGACATAGGCAGTCCGGAACGGGCCGAGATGCGTGATACGACAGGCAGAAACAGTGCCGCCGCACCAACGTTCTGCATAAAAGATGAGATAAAACCTACCGTTGCAGAGATGATCGGAATAATGCGTCCCTCTGTTGTCCCTCCAATCTTAAGGATAAAGCTGGCAACGCTGCTCATAATGCCTGTTCGGTCGAGGCCTGCACCAATAATCATTACGGCGATGATTGAAATCACGGCATTCGATGCAAAACCGTCGAACAGGTGTGTGTTGTCCACGAGTCCCTGCTCAAGCCCCATGTATGGAGCAAGTAGAGAGGAGATTCCGAGGAGCACCATAATGCTGGCAGCCGCCACATCCACCTCGACAATTTCGAAAGCGAATAGATAGATGGTCAGCATCAGAAGGCCACCTACCCAGGCGATCTCGATACTAGGTACCTGGGTTGCGAGCAGCAGTGCTGCAGCGAGAAAGCAGCCGCCAGCAATGAGTTGCTTAATCGGCAAGCGGGTGGTTTCAGGGGTGGTCGACTGTTGACCAGTTATCGCATTCACTCGTCATTCTCCATGAAATAAAAAATGTTAGGCTAAAATTTAAAAGGCACACAGCAAACCTCAGCACTCATCCATTCTGGAATGGTTCATTCCAGATTGGAAAGATTCATCGCTGACTAGTGTGGTGCTTCATAATACAAATTGACGATGATAGCGTCTCGCCCGAAGGGAAGCCTGCTCAGGCCAGGATACTGCGTTGCAATGCTTGAAAAGGGCGAGCCATTCCCTGCGCATTGCGCCTTGTCTCCTGGCCTAATATTGCCTGTTTTCAGGACTCTATTCAAATAAATATAAATGTAATAATATTCCTAAATGGAATATAGAAGCCTCCCAGATATGAATGGCTTGGCCACGCTGAAGGCAGTTGTCGAGTGTGGTGGTGTTTCAGAAGCCGCGAGAGTACTGCATGTAGGGCAGCCTGCGATTACCAAAAGGCTACGCGGGCTGGATGCCTGCTATGGAATGACTCTGATGCAGAGGGAGGGGCGGCGACTGGAAATGACCTCGGCGGGGAAAAGGGTCTATGCCTATGCCTGTCTGGTGCTCGATCACCAGACTTCACTTCTGGATGATTTGGAAATGCTCTCATTTGGTCAGAACAGACTGCGTCTAGAAGTGAATTTCGCCATTGGCGAACATATTTTAGCTGATCTGTTGCTGCGTTTTGCTGAAAGCTATCCGCAATACAAAATCGAGAGTCGGATGGGCTATTCGCGACGCATTCAACGACGTCTTGCTACCGGTCTATCTGATTTGGCACTGCTTGAACAAGCACCGGAACATCCCGAAATATTGGTTCAGAAGTGGTTTGATGATGAATTGGTGTTGGTGTGTGGCATGCAACATTCACTATGGGGTTGCAGTTTGTTACCCATAACCGAATTAACCCAACTCGAATATGTGTTACGCGAATTACGCTCAGCTATGCGCATCACTCTGGATAAAGTGCTTAAGGATATTGGTATTGGGCCTCTTCCCGTGGCCATGGAGGTTGGTTCTACAGATATTATTGTTGAGATGTTGCAGCATGGTCGGTATGTTAGTTTTTTGCCTCGTTTTGCAGTGGAGAATGCGTTACGTGCTGGTACACTCTTCCATATTAAAATTCAGGGGCTTCGTGTGTACCGAACCTTATGGATTGCTCGTACTCGTTCAAACGTGAATAACATAGTGGCTGAAGCCTTTATTCAGATTGCGCGGAAAATCCTGTGATTTTGAGCTACTAAGAGGTGAGTTCCGAAAAATATTGTATTCAGAGTGGCTTAACTGAATACAACAGAGTGGAATTTGGGGTTTTTATCGATAATCTAAATCCCATGGATCCCACAAGGTTGCATTCAGGCAAGCTGGTCGCTATTTGAGAGAGATGATTCTTAACTCATATTACTTGCTACAAAATCCCAGTTGACCACTTTCCAAAAAGCTTCTAAATAGGCAGGTCGTGCATTCCGATAGTCGATATAGTAAGCATGCTCCCAGACATCAGCCGTTAAAAGTGCCTTCTTTCCTGAAGTCATTGGGCTGCCAGCATTAGATGTGTTTAAAATTTCCAGACTGCCATCTTCGTTTTGTACCAGCCAGGTCCAACCGGAACCAAAATTGGTAGCGCCGGAAGCTGCGAATTTTTTCTTGAATTCATCGAATGAACCAAAGGTACTATTGATGGCATCTGCCAGGGCACCGCTTGGTGCATTGTTGTCATTGGGGCTGCTCAGGCAGTTCCAGTAAAAGGTGTGATTCCATGTCTGTGCGGCATTGTTGAATATGCCACCAGAAGATTTCATGATTGTCTCCTCCAGAGAGGCGTTTTCAAACTCGGTTCCGGGAATCAGGTTGTTTAGGTTGGTGACATAGGTATTGTGGTGTTTACCATGGTGAAATTCCAAGGTCTCTTTAGAGATCACAGGTTCCAACGCATCAATGGCATAGGGTAGTGCAGGTAGTTTGTGAGCCATGGATTATTACTCCTTTGTTGTCGATTTAGTATTTTTTATGCCCCCTTAGTCTTGGGAGCTGGATAAAACCTAGTGGAATGGTTGGCTATTCTATCCATGCCTTGGCAGGGATGCAACTGGCTTCTGGATAAAGAAAGACTTAACCCGTCATGCATTGGGCGAGAACTTAGGTAAATGCATGATTAATCCAATTATTTCATATTGCGTGAATAACAATCTTGGCAGGGCCATAAGGTGCCAGGGTGAAATAGTTGAATGACAGGGGGGGCTTGCTGCCCTGAACATAGCGTTAAACCTAAAAAAATCAGTTGACCGCTCCATTCTAATAACAGGTTTCTGATTTTGAAGAAAATAGCTTCGATGGTTATGGCCACTTACTGGGTGAATCACGCTACTGCGTGAATGGCACGCTGGTGGCGGCATTGCAACTCCTTGGAATAGCGGACTATTCCGCGTCGTGCATGGATACACCCGTGTCGCGGGCACATGGATGTGCAGGAGCGACCCTTGCCCTGCACCACTATAAGCGCACTCTTCACGCTGTCCAACTGATCTTTTTAGGTTAAATGATAGCACTTCCAAAAGACTGAGTGAATCCGATTGTATATTAAGCGATGTTCAGCATATCTGGGTCCGGTAGCTATAGTCTAACTAATAAGTATTTCATCTGCTCTTCTTTCTTAAAGGCCTTTTAGTCTTAACACTAAAGGTATTTTCGGGCG
>JARRQF010000208.1:0-10589 GCA_037382065.1 Candidatus Thiodiazotropha sp.
TATTCCAAGGAGTTGCAACGCCGCCATGTGCCGCCACAAGCGTGCTATTCACGCTGTAGCGTGATTCACCCAGTAGGTGACCATGGCTATCGAAGCTATTTTCATCAAAATCAGAAACCGGTTATTAAAATGGAGCGGTCAACTGATTTTTTTAGGTTCAAGCATTGCAACGCAGTATCCTGGCCTGAGCAGGCTTCCCTGCGGGCGAAACGCTAAGCGGTCATCCGAGTTGTTGCGCGCCTTGGAAAGGGAGAAGCCATTCCCGGCGGCACGCGCCTAGCGGCTAACCGCTTAGCGTCACGCTATAATCGTCAATTTGTATGAAGCACCACACTAAGTTTTTATTTCATAACTTATTTCAGTGTAAATTCAATTGAGCGTTTTTGTGCTTCATTCAGGAGATAAGAACAATTATTATACTCGATTTTAATCATCTGCATTTGCAGGTCTGTTGGTTGACTGCAACTGCGATTGAAGTCAGCATCCCATTTTACCAGCTCAGACCGAATCATCTCCACATAGGGCGCATCATTTTTTACAATTATACTCAGGGTCTTTAACAGAAATAGAAGCCTCTCCCATTTATTAGATTTACTCATTACTCTCACAATCAACGATAATGCATGAGGATTACATTGTATATCTATTGTTTTAATGATTTCATTTGAATCAAACCTTAGCTTAAGCTTGGCTATTAATCTAGATGACTCCTTGGCCACACTTGGCGATTGATCATTAAGAGCGGTAATCAATAATGGCTTTACCTCTTCCGCTAGCAGTTTTTCCAATGCTTGAATCACTGATTTTCTAATACTGGGATATTTGCTATCCATATTTAGCAATATGGCTTGAATTTTATCGCTAGCTCCTAAATATCCTAATCCAAGAATGGAGTATTTCTTACGAGAAGGAGTCTGATTTTCATCTGAAAGTATAGCCGCGTAGATTTCTTTTACATCAATACCATTTTTTTGTAGATAGCTAATAGCTATCTCACGAATAGATATGTGTCTATCAAATAGAAAGGTATTTGCAATAACTTGCCCTAGCCCAGGATTATTTCTTAGGTAGATTTGAAACGCCTCTCGCCTTATAGGCATAAAAGGATCTCGTATTGCAATTTTAAGTAGAGTATCCAGCGGCTTTGCTGAAAACTCTCGCAGATGATGCGCTGCTATATTTCTTACCAGCACATCTGGATGAGATAGACACTTTTTAACTAATTCAGCTCTGTCTATTAGTGAGTAATCAAAGCATAATCGTACCGCTATCCTAGCCACCTTTGGCGCTGGCGAAAACACTGCGCTCCGAATGAATTCTCTATTTTCTTCTTCTAATAAATACCTTATTACATCATCTATAAATCGCTCGTGATTATCTCTACTACAGATATTTAAATGATATAAATCAGGCAGGCTCTCCGCGAAAGCCTCGGCATTTTTACTCGTCATTAGATTTAGAAGCGCTTCCTTTGCCACCTCTCTTACCTGTGGCACCCAGTCATTCATCCTAACGATCAACTTCGGTAGTGCGATTGGATTGCCTAGCATTCCTAGCCTACGAATAGCATTTTCTCTCTTAAAACCATTCGGATGCTCTACCATTAAAAGCAAGTCATCTAATCCTTCCTGTTTTTGAAAGGAGCTTAACAATCGAATGAGTAGATTCTTGTTTTCTTCCATGGAGACTCTTTGTTTAGCCAATAGTTATATTTAGAAGACTCACCGTCTCGTTTTATATTTATTGTAGTAGCTCTATATATCACAATAATATATGCAATATCAAAAGTTAGTTTTTGTATGCAAAAGCGCGTCTATTTTCCGAATAGAAATAAAGCGAGAAGATAGAGGTAATCGAGGTGTTACCGAAAACCTTAGTTACCAAACTGCATACTTGGAATCACAAAAACCAGAAATTACGTCTAGAATCCCTAGTAACCTATCTTCATATTCATCATCAGAATCTACCCGCATCGATTCAAGTAATTCTACAGCATCAGATTGAGCATCCCCTTTTTTCTAATATTCCAGAAGAATCGTACTGACGATATAAAACTTCTTCACAATAAAGGGCTCGCTTCTGTACCTTTAGTAATTAAATACGTAGAAACTTCCTCCAGTCTTACAGGATAAGACCTGCGTAATATACTGATTCCAACAATAATTCATCCCATAACAGCACAGCAACACAAGGATAAGTTGCCTGGCGGCCTATTGCTTGAACCTAAAAAGATCAGTTGGGCAGCGTGAAGGGTGCGTTTGTGGTGGTGCAGGGCAAGACGCAACGACGCGGAAAGCCCGCTATTCCAAGGAGTTGCAACGCCGCCATGCGCCGCCACAAGCGTGCCATTCACGTTGTAGCGTGATTCACCCAGTAGGTGACCATAACCATTGAAGCTATTTTCTTTAAAATCAGAAACCTGTTATTAGAAGGAAGCGGTCAACTGATTTTTTTAGGTTGAACTAAGCCAAAAGACTAGGACAGCAGTGTAAGAGTGCGGACTCAAAGGAACTTCGAGAAAAGGAACCTCGAGACACCCATAATTTTAAAATATCAAATATCTATATTAATTAATAAAATACCTAACACGAGTAGTTCGGAGAGCGTTGCAATGACTATTGAATGTTACTACTTAGCTTCATATTGAAGTGCAATTGCAGAATTGGATAATTTATTTTTTCGGCGCCCTAAGCATGATGTTCTAATGAAGTTTTAATGCTTTCTATGACATCTGACAATTTATTAACCACAAAGCCGACAGTTAAATCATGCAGTGCTTGGTAGTTTTGCGTTGCGAGTACAAAAATGAACGACCACCAACCAGTTGCGACCTTCAACACTGCCCGCACAATCGACCCGATAATTCCGAGACGGTCGGGGGTAAGTCTTCTTTGAACAAGCAACCCACGGAGACGATGCCCAATTGTCTCCCCTGTAAGCGTCACAAGAAGAGGATCAAGTAAGAACCACCAGAATATGGGATAGCCAACCTTTATATATACAGGCAACCCATCCATGGCAGGTAAAATTCCCCACCAGGAAAACACAACAATCCCCAATAGTAGTGAATCAACAAGAACGGCCGGTACTTGCCTTATCAGCCGGGGATATTCAGCAGTGGTATTCATGTTCTGTACTCCTGTAGCAGCCTAACCACGATTATACTGCATCCAACGCGGGAGCGTGGGAAGAGACAACTCATCACGTTGTAGGAAAATCATGTAGGATACAGTGAGCTTTGCGAACCGTATCATTGATATTCGCAAACCATAGCACTTTGTTATTGATGCGGTTTGTACCTCACCACATCTAAATATTAAAGCCAACAATCCCGCTATAGATTGTTCCTCCTACAATCCCGAGTGAGACTAATAGTCGCAACATTGTTGGCATGAAACCATGTGCCAATTGAAAACGATTCCATAAATCTAGCTTTCTCGGTAAAACATGTTCATTACCTGGTAATAGTACAGGATAATCAACAGGGCAATTACCTGTACTAGGAGCACTCTCTAAAGCAATACCATCTGCAAAATATTTTGCAACTATTGCCTCGCTGTTTATCAGCTCTTCCAAAGTGGATGATTGAACTAGCCCTATTGCGTAGTCTAGGTTATCCATAATTTGTGAGGCGACTTTAACCCAATCAAACCAATTTTTTTATCGAACTTTGGACACTGCTCATTCCAATCATTAATACCCGTATCTGTTGCAATTGATACAGGAATTTCAATTTGATTAACATACGAAGAAATTGTACGCATGGTCTCTTGCGTGCTTTGACAAACTTTGAGCATGCGTCGCTTTTCAAAATATCCAACCTTTCCATCCGCAGTGATGACATTCCAAGTATTCACCAATAGCGCTTGCTCATTGTTTATAATAGCTCTCAAGTGTTCGGTGCAGTGTAGCAGGCGAATCAGCCCCATCAAGTAGTCTTCCCAGCCCTTCCCCAGTTTTTTTGCCGCGAGTAGATGTGCCTTGCGGCAATTTGCGTCATGTATTTTTAGTGTGGCTGCAACTTCACTTCGTTCTCTGATAACTTGCTCAAGTGCATCGGGAATATCACTTTTTTTCAACTCTGTCCCACGATGGCGAAATACCCCACCAGAAGGCTTAATATCACCAGCAGATAACGCTTGTAGGGTATGAAGCTCAGAATCAAGACTGCGCGCCATTTCTAGTTTTTCTGCAATAGAGTCTGGGTAGAGATTTTCTAGTATTTCAACCGTAACATTGGTTAGCTCAGCGCTTTGCAAGATCTCATCGACACTTGAGAAGTTACGTACCGGGCTGCGTGACATATAAGTTCCGCGATAACGTGACGAAAATGAAGCCTTATTGAAACGCTGAGTAACGGCATCTTCCGCTGAGATCGCCTCCATCTCAGCCACACTCTCTTCGTTATAAAAACTATGACTGATTTTTTTCCTCAGCTCTTCTGGATCGTAAAATACCAACCACGAAGAACGATTATCAATATCAGCTGAAATATAGATGCTTTTGACATTATCCTCTCGATCTCGATTCGCTGGATGTGTAGACCACATTTGTGGTGGCCTAGCCTCTTGTTCTGAGAATACACGGTGCTGACTGATATCGTCACACTTGACCTCTGGTACAACCCCATATTCTGGATCGTTTAAAACCTGACCAATAGCAATAACTGTTTTTTGCTGGGCGCTAAATAGATCGTTAATTCGCTTGCCGTTCCCAGCTTCGCTGCCTGCCACATCAAGCGTGGTCTGCCATGCTTCGTCTGCGGCTTGTAACTTGTGCAATGCATTTACCAAGGCATCACTACCTGTCACCGATACAGCGACCAAGTCTGCGTTAAATTCCATTTCTCGGCTCAATGCCCGCTCAGCTATAATCACCAGTCTGAATAGCGTATCCATTAATGACCGTATTGACCAGATTACCAACGAGAGTATCCAGCCTATCCAGGCGACTCTTAAGTCAAATCTCGATATAAAGTGAACTATTGTGTCTAACCAATCACGGGTTGCAACCATATGAGAGATTATTTGTTGCGCAATATATACCCAGCGGCCAACAGCCATAGACCCTTGAGAAAAGTGCCCAAACTCATGTGCCAGCACCGCTTTTAACTCACCAAGGTTAAGTACGTTAACTAACCCTAAACCAATAATTAAATTCTTTTTAGAGGGAAATATTAGATTAATCAGAGATAAATCATAGAATACCGCTGCATCGACGTCCGGTGTTATAAATACTCTATAGGGTTTAGGTGCACTGATTTCATCAGCCAACCGATGCAAAAATTCAAATAACTTTGGCTCATCCTGGGCCGTAACCTCAACACCTTCTGGACTATCCGACTTTCTGACTGTAAATATCGATTTAATCATAAATACAGTGAGTAACAGCGATATACCTGCCGTCACAATGTGGAATAAGTCGCTATCACCAGTAATGATACTATTTAAATTATTGTAGAAAATTAGTGCAAAACAGCCTGCCAATGCTAGGTAGAGTACAATAAAGGCCAATAACCCGCTCATGGCCAGCCATGCTTGCCGTTTATAGCTCCCCTTTGCTCTGGTTAATCCTTTGGGTACATCACTTGGGCTAATTGGGTAAAGTGGAAAATCTGACATATCTCTTCCTTAACTCTATTTCGTCCTTAACTCTCTTATCTTTTTTAATTTAACGCTGTTTTAGTATGATTTCCAGAAAAAACAGCCGTAATTCTGAGTAATAAATCGAGTTTCGACTACTAAGTCATAGTAGTCACCCTCCAGACTCAACGGCGCCTCGTATCGTTCTTTATTAGATTGACATCCTTACTTCCCTAAAGAACGGCGGTTTCTACGGCGCTCAAACGCGGCATTGATCTCCGCCCTAAACGACAAGGCTTTTCGCGCAGTTAGGTAAAAATAGTTTTCAACCTAAAAGATCAGTTGGGCAGCGTGCCTCCACTTATCCACACGTCGCAAAGCTGGTTTCATGCCAAGCCTGAAACGTTAGCACATTCCACAGATGATATGACCAGTTGTGCTGGCCGGATAGATGCTCTTTCCAATAGCGCTGTACCATTGCAGGATTAAAGTAGCCCTCTTTACCAAGTCGCGGCTCATCAAGTAAGGCTTCACTCCATTCCCGTAGTGGTCCTCGCAGCCAATCGCCCAGGGGAATGCCAAAGCCCATCTTTGGCCGCTCTATGAGGGCCGCCGGTACGTGACGATAGAGCAGTTTGCGAAGCAGATACTTCTGTTCGTTGCCGCGTATTTTCATATCCAGGGGTAGAGACCAAACAAACTCCAGAAGCTTGTGGTCAAGCAGGGGTAGACGGGTTTCCAGGCTAACACCCATCGCAGCCCGGTCCACTTTAGCCAGAATATCATCCGGCAGATAGGTTAGTGTGTCCATCAACATCATACGATGCTCTAATTCTGCCAGATGGGGTCTTTGGCTTGGGTCAGTGAAAACGGTGACAGGTTCATGACTACCCAGGACCAATGCCTCGGGATCTTTCCACAGAGAGACCAATCCCCAGTAGATATCTTCAGGGTCACATGCCGCTACGATCTGAGCTAGCTTATGGACTTTGTCCCCTGGGTTATTATAACGCAATGAAGCTGGCGTGATGGGGCGCAGGGCATGGAATATCCTATCCCAAGTTGTAGGGCTGGGTGTTGTCAGCAAGCTTGCCAGAACTCTGCGCAAAGGTACCGGTACCCAGCCCAATTTATGCCACAACTGTTTGACCCAGTGATAGCGGTTATAACCGCCAAAGAGCTCATCCCCACCGTCACCGGATAGACTGACGGTAACCTGCTGCCGGGCCAGTTGAGAAACCAGGTAGGTCGGTATCTGGGATGAGTCGCCATAGGGCTCGTCGTACAGTTCCGGCAGTGAAGGGATGACATCCAGGGCCTGTTTTGGTGTGATATAAAGTTCGGTGTGGTCCGTACCCAGATGGGTAGCCACTTCCTTGGCATTTTCCGCTTCGTTATAGGCGTGCTCCCAGAAGCCGATCGTGAAACTCTTCACCGGCCGGCTCGACTGGGCCTGCATTAGAGCAACTGTAACAGATGAGTCCACACCACCAGAGAGAAAGGCACCGAGAGGGACATCGGCGATCATCTGCTGGCTTATTGTATTGCTTAAAAGGTATTCCAGTTTATCCAGTGCCTCTTCTTCTGTGCCCTTGAAGGGGGCGTGCTGTCCCTGTTCTGCCACTCTGCGGGCAGACCAGTAAGGCACAGGGCGGAATTCAACCTGATGGCCTGACTGAATGGTTAACAGTGTACCGGGAAGTAGCTTGTGTATCCCCTGGTAGATACTGTAGGGGGCGGGGATGTAGGCCAGACGTTGCATCAATGCCAGACTATGGCGATCAATTTCCGGTTTGAAATCTGGGTGAGCACGCAGGGCCTTGAGTTCCGAACCGAATAGGAATAGCTTGCCGTTATACCCGTAGTAGAGCGGTTTTTCGCCCACTCTGTCCCGGGCCAGGGTCAGGCTACGGGTCTTCCTGTCCCATAAGGCAAAGGCAAACATGCCGATGAATCGCTCCAGGGCGGCAGGTATGCCCCATGTGGCAATAGCGGCAAGCATTACCTCGGTATCGGAGTGCCCATGCCAGCCAGTAACACCGGCCCGTTCAAGCTCATTGCGCAGGGTGGCATGGTTATAGATCTCGCCATTGAATACGATACAGTAGCGCCCGCAGGCAGATGCCATAGGTTGATGGCCCTCCTGGGAAAGATCAAGGATCGACAGGCGGCGATGAGCGAGGGCCAGTCCCTGGTCTCGTTCCACCCATACACCGCTATCGTCCGGGCCACGATGAACCAGTGTGTCGGCCATACGCCTGGCATTGGCCAATAGGGTATCTTCTGATTGCGAGTCATTCAATACACCTGCGATACCACACATAATGGTTCTCCTGAGACAATTGATGTCCGAGATAATCTGGGTTCGGTTTTACTCATTGATGTTTTCCCATCACGCCTTTGAGAGCATTGGCAAGCTTTGGCGCTATAGCCAACAGGGAGTATTCATTTTCAACCCTGATTCGTCCCTTTAGCCCCATTTCGGAGCGCAGCTGGAGATCATTCGACAATTGCGTCAGGGCAGCAATCCATGCTTCATCCGTGTTAGCATGAAAACCGGTCACACCATGCTCGACCAGTTGTGTGTTGACCCCAACTGGTGAAGCAACAACCGGTAAACCACAGGCCATGTATTGGATCAGTTTGTAGCCGCACTTTCCACGCTCCCATAGGTCATCATGCAGTGGCATAACACCGACATCAAACTGTTGCAGTTGCTCAGTCTCATCGGCTTCAGACCATGGAAGAGAGGTCATCTGGACACCAGGAATGGCATCGATAGCTCCACCAATGGTAAGCAAGCGTAGAGGGAATGAAATCGCCAGCTTTTGCAAGGGTGATCGTAATAATTCCAGGTAGGGTGCAGTGGTTGGAGATCCTATCCAGCCAACGGTAAAACAGCTATCGTCTGTGGTGTCTTTACAGCGATAACGGGATGTGTCCACCACAGTTGGCAGTTGCATGACAAGATTTGCGCCCGCAGCTTTCGCACGATCTGCCAGGTAACTGTTTCCTGCTGTCACCAAGGCTGAGTTACGCATTACCTTATCAATTTTATTACCCAGAATGTGCCTGATCAGGGTAGAGGTGGCGTGATCATAACGATGAAATATCGCATCATCATAGTCGACGATATAGGGTATACCTTGCCATTTAATTATCTGCTCAAAGGTTGCGGGTAACCATGGAAAGAGTTCATACTCCACCCATAGCAGATCAAACTTCTGAATTTGAAATAGCTGCTTCAGACGTTTCCAGTAGGCATTTAGTATCAGCAATGGAGATTTACTACCGGCACCATAGAACGCCTTTAAATAGGCATCCGAAAAGAGTGGTGAAACGGTGACATCAATTCCTCTCTCTTTGAGAAAGGGAAGATACTGATAAGATCTAAGACGACTACTGGCACCCATCCGGGTATATCGGGTGAGCAATAGTATCTTCATCCATTGCCTCCAATACCCAATGATATTCGCGCTGATAAAAGTTCCATAGAACCGGCAGTAGAGATCAACCCGGTTTCCTGGCCCAGACAGTCATTCTACCTGTTTGCCCCATGGTGGCAGCCAGCATAGCAAGTGGATATAAGACCTGATATAGGCGTACTGGATCCTCTGGTTTACCAACAACCCAGCGGCTGATGCGTTGATAACCTTTATCATCCAGCAAGTAACCCACGCTAGCCATCAAGCTACTCAGGGTTCGCTGATGATATATGGTGGGCGTGATCCAACCGGTATGAGTGAGCATGGTTCGTATGGTGTCCGGTGTGTAGTGGTAGAGGTGATTGGGTAGATGCAGAGCATACCAGCGCTCTTTGAGAAGTTTAAACTCAAGCGAGGCGGCATTCGGTACCGAAAATGCCAGCCAGCCACCCGGTCGCACCCATTCATAGAGCTTGCGTAACCCTGCCACGGGATCATGCAGATGTTCCAACACCATCCAACCGGCGATCAGGTCGAAGTCTGTCGATTCCAGTGAAGCTGATTCCAGCGAGCCTGCATAGACCGAATAACCTAGTTGTCTGGCAGCCTGCGCGGCATGGGGTGAAAACTCGATACCAGTAACTTGCCACCCCATACCTTCCATTTTCTGAAGGTACGCTCCAGAAGCGCACCCGATTTCCAGCAACTTTCCTGGTGCAATCTTTGGAATATACTCAGATCTGACGTCAAGTATCGTTCTCAGCCAGCGCTTTAGAGCTGTCATTCTAGTGTCATCAGTGCTGACTTGCGTTCCCAGATAGGGACCATAGTCATCTGGATAGTAGAATCCCATACTGTCTGAGGTAGGTCTTGGGTCTGTCCTCATCAATCCACATTGTTGACATTTGACGATACGAAACTCGCCCGGGAGGTGGTTAATGCGGTCCTGCCCGACCACAATTAGCTCATCACTTGCGTGACATCCCAATGGGCAGGGTGATTTTTCAAATTCAATATCAGGTGCCATCTATTCCATACCGGTTTAGTTTTAAGAGAGCGGCCAAGAACGAAATATCTTACGGCTTGGCGTTTAGCTAAACCACCCAGTCTATACTCTGCTCTGATGTTGTCCAATATGAGATGTACGTAAAATGGGAGGGCCTGCCAATCTACCTGTTGACATCCTCCCCCCCTAAAGAGGGTGTCGCAAAAGTCGTAGGGTGAGGCCCTACCCCACCATTAAGGGCTAAAACGTGTCAGAACTTGCGCTCTTTTTTCGGCCTACCCATTGCCTGATATCCTATTCCGTTTAACAACTCATAAAGTACCCAAGCAAAGCTTTAACTAAGTATGCATATGCCAAGAGACAAGAGAATCTAGTGTGGTGCTTCATACAAATTGACGATTATAGCGTGACGCTAAGCGGTTAGCCGCTAGGCGCGTGCCGCCGGGAATGGCTTCCCCCCTTTCCAAGGCGCGCAACAACGCGGATGACCGCTTAGCGTCTCGCCCGAAGGGAAGCCTGCTCAGGCCAGGATACTGCGTTGCAATGCTTGAAAAGGGCGAGCCATTCCCTGCGCAT
>JARRQF010000209.1:0-6947 GCA_037382065.1 Candidatus Thiodiazotropha sp.
TGTAAATTCCGCCATTCCCGTGTTTCCGAGGGTCGTTCACCAAAAAGATCACGGTAATCCTTGGCAAACTGACTCATGTGCCAAAATCCCCATTGTGAAGCGATGTCCGTCACACTCACTGTACACTCGGATTGAAGAAGGGCGCGGCGGACACAATTAAGTCGCGAAGCTCGCAAAAACTGAATTGGGCTGATTCCAACGATGCTTTCAAAACTGTATTGCAGGGTACGGCGGCTGACATGGGTCGCTTCGCATAGATCGGTGATCGTAACGGGGTTATCAGGATTTGAAAGAATAAACTCGCGGGCTATATCCACAACTTTTTTTCGGTGGTGATAACTGCGGGTGCGGGCGGGCTCGGGTGTTTCGGTTTTCAGGATTTCCAGCAAAGCCAGCATTATGATATCGCGTGTCATGCGGTTTGCCGGGGCATTGCCTTGCTTGTTCAGCAGGTGTGTCAGGAGAAAACGCACATCTTGCAGCGTCTTGATGGGTATACTAAGACGACCGTAAGCGGTCAGTTCCTCGATGTTGATGTTTACCCCATGACTGCCCGCGGTCTGCATCAGGGTTTCATGTTTTACAACCAGGCCGTAAATGTCGAAATCCTGTGGCGTTGCGAGATGAAATTCACAACTGCCCGGCCTGCACATGATGTCATTCGGTCGAATCGTCAGACCGTTAATACGACTCTCTTTCTGTTTATCCTGAGGTATCCCCAACCAGATGGAATCTGGCCAAACGATACACGTCTGATGCAGCGCCTGACTGGTTCGTTCACGAAAAACCTGCAGGTCGTTGAACGCCAACTCCATGATGCTGCCATGGAAGTTGCCACGGCTGGTTTGATCATATTCCTGTTGCCAGTTGGTCAGGTTGTTTGCGTGTAAGTCTGCGTCAAACGCTTCGAAACTAATCATCTTCGCGCACTCTTTTGGTGCGACTTCACCGTTAAACATCTAATAATTACCCATCGAATTTGGCTTCCGTTTCCGAATTTAAATAATAAAAAATATGTATCTTATTGATAATAAAATACTTATTGCTTTTTGCTGTTTTTTGATAACCCACAGCCAAAGAGATTCTTAGTATTCAAATACAGCAAAACGTATGCCTTGTTGATCGTTAACTCTAACGAGAGGAAACCTGTCGGATGCCTGGATTGATCAGAAATTATGTGCGTATGGTGGATGCCGTAAACCGCCGTATCGGCCGGCTGGTGATGTATGGAATATTCGCCATGGTCGGCGTACTTCTCTGGTCTTCTATCTCCAAGACTTTCTTTTTGCCCTCTTTGTGGACGCTGGAAACCGCCCAATTCATGCTGGTCGTCTACTACATTCTTGGAGGCGCTTACGCTATTCAGCTGGAGGCCAACGTACGCATGGATCTGTTCTACGGCGAGTGGTCAGTACGAAAAAAGGCCTGGTTCGATGCCTTCACCATTTTTTTCCTGATTTTTTATCTTGCCGTTTTGCTTTATGGCGGGATCGAAAGCACCCAGTACTCCTTCGAATATAACCAGCGTAGCCGCACTGCATGGCAGCCCTATCTCTGGCCCATCAAGGCGGTGATGTGTGTTGGTTTCGTCTTGATGCTGCTGCAGGCCATCGCAGAATTCTTTAAAGATATTGCACGCATTAGAGGAGAAGAGATCTGATGTCGTACGGCATGATTGCAATCTCGATGTTTGCATCGATGATGGTTCTGATGGCCACGGGCCAGCGGGTGTTCGCGGCGATCGGTGCGGTGGCGGCACTGGCCGGGATCATGCTGTGGGGAACCGGAGGACAGGATATTCCCTTTACCGCAGCGATGAAGCTTATGAACTGGTATCCGCTGCTGACGTTGCCCATGTTTATTTTCATGGGCTATGTCCTTTCTGAATCAAAAATCGCAGACGATTTGTACAAAATGTTTCATGTCTGGATGGGGCCGCTCCATGGAGGTCTGGCCATCGGCACCATCGGTCTCATGGTGCTGGTGTCAGCAATGAACGGGTTGTCGGTAGCCGGTATGGCAATCGGAGCGACCATCGCATTACCCGAACTGTTACGCCGGGGATATGACAAAAAAATGGTAACAGGCGTGGTGCAGGCCGGTTCTTCACTGGGAATTCTTGTGCCGCCCTCCGTAGTGTTGGTGCTTTACGCCATGATTGCACGCCAGCCGGTAGGCCAGCTCTGGCTGGCGGGGATCGTGCCTGGTCTGGTAATGGCGCTGTTGTTCATTGTTTACATCGCTATCCGCTGTCGGCTGCAGCCTGAATTGGGACCGGTTTTACCAACGAAAGATCGTCAAATACCCATGGCGGAGAAACTGCGTCTGTTGCGCAGTGGATTGCTACCACTGGGGATCTTCCTGGTGATGATGGTGCCGTTTGTCAATGGTTGGACCAGTCTGGTTGAAAGTTCCGCGCTGGGCGCCATGGCAGCCATTCTTGCGGCTATCATCAAGGGCCGTATGACGAAAGCTGTGTTGGAAAATTCCCTACGCCAGACATTGGCGATTTCATGCATGTTTATGTGGATTATTCTGGCTGCACTGGGCTTCGGTGCTGTGTTTGACGGACTGGGAGCGGTCAAGGCAATCGAACATTTGTTCACCGAGCAATTGGGTCTTAGCCCCTGGATGATTCTAATTTTAATGCAGCTGTCATTCATTGTGATGGGCACATTTCTTGATGATACTGCGATGCTGGTGATTGTCGCCCCGCTCTATGTTCCACTGGTTCAGGCCCTTGGGTTTGATTTGATCTGGTATGGTGTGCTCTACACTGTGACTACGCAGATTGCGTATATGACCCCTCCCTTTGGTTACAACCTGTTTCTAATGCGCGCAATGGCGCCTCCAGAAATTGGTTTACGGGATATTTACGGGTCAATACTGCCATTCGTTTTAATTATGATCTTTGCTCTGGTGATGATCATGCTATTCCCGCAAATGGCTTTGTGGCTACCGGAATACGTTTATGCTAAATAGCATTTTGCTGTGGCAATGTTGAATGCAATAACATATTTCAATACATGGATTTTATACGAGAGAAACACGAATACGGCTATTCCACCTATTATCTGTCAACGACAGTAGGAGAACGAAATGAACAATTCAAGGCGTAAATTTCTCACATCGGCTGCGGCGCTAGCCGGTTCTGCGGCTTTGGCGTCGCCGCGTCTGTATGCAGCAAATCCAAAAATAAAGTGGCGCATGCAAACCTATGCGGGTCCTGCCCTTGCTGAGCATGTAATAAAGCCTGCGATTGAGAGTTTTAATCGTATCGCTGGTGATGAGATGCAGATAGAGCTCTATTTCGCAGATCAGCTGGTACCTACTGGTGAGCTATTTCGGGCGCTACAAAAAGGAACTATTGATGCGGTACAGTCAGATGATGACTCCATGGCTTCTCCCACGGAAGTCACGGTATTCGGCGGCTACTTTCCATTCGCCAGTCGTTACTCATTGGATGTTCCCGTATTGTTCAATGAGTATGGGCTCGCTGAAATCTGGGAAGCGGAATATGCCAAACTTGGGGTTAAACATATTTCGGCCGGCTCGTGGGATCCCTGCCATTTCGCCACTAAAGACCCGATTAATAGCCTGGCGGATCTTAAGGGTAAGCGTGTGTTTACCTTTCCTACGGCGGGTCGTTTTCTCGCTCAGTTCGGTGTGGTACCGGTTTCGCTGCCTTGGGAAGACATCGAAGTGGCCGTACAAACCGGAGAGTTGGATGGGATTGCCTGGTCAGGTATCACTGAGGACTATACCGTCGGCTGGGCCGATGTAACCAACTACTTTCTTACCAACAACATCTCCGGCGCCTGGGCGGGTTCATTCTATGCCAATATGGAGAGCTACAACAAATTGCCAGATAAGCTTAAAGAATTGCTAAAAATCACTATGGACAGTTCACACTACTATCGTCAATGGTGGTATTGGGGTGGTGAAGCCAAATTACGTGTTAATGGCAGCAAAATGAAACTGACCACGATTCCTGACGCGGAGTGGGCCCAAGTCGAAGCGGCTGCGCATAAATTCTGGGATGAACTGGCAAAGCAGTCTGAGACAAAAGCCAAGGTGGTCAAGATCTTTAAGGAGTATAATGCGGTCATGGAAAAGGCTGGCCGTCCCTATCGTTATAGCTGAGATCTCTGCGGCGGATTTAAGACGTATAACTTCGGACTTTAATTAATACCTCGCTTATGAGGCGGTTGTCGATATCTAAGGGTCGCGGAAAAAATATATTACCTCAAACTACTTTTCATAGTGTCCGCCTTCGTTGACGCGGCTTCGGTTGCCGCCCTGCGCTACGCCTAGAAGGCGGGCATTAATCCTGCGTATTTTGGAGTTATTTATTTTTCCGCAACCCTAAACAGCAACCGCTTTGAGCAAAATCGGTGGTGCCAAATAACCTATGGTGCAACATCCATCCTTTCAGTTTCTCCATACAGTCGGCAATCGTACCTTTGGTTTTCGCAGCCTAGCGGAACTGATGGCGAAGGCATCGCCTGCCCGATCCGGTGACCGACTCGCGGGCATCTCAGCCAAATCCGCCGAGGAGCGTGTGGTTGCGCAAATGACCCTTGCGGAATTGCCGCTTAAACGGTTTTTAAACGATGCACTGGTACCCTATGAAGAAGATGAGGTTACACGCCTGATCTTCGACGAGCACGATGCTGGGGCATTTGCGCCCATATCTCATTTGACGGTTGGTGATTTTCGCGACTGGCTGCTCAGCGATCTCGCAACTCCGGAGATGCTTGAACAGATACGTGCCGGCATCATGCCGGAGATGGCCGCCGCCGTGAGTAAGATCATGCGTAATCAGGATTTGATTCTGGTTGCAAAGAAATGCCATGTCTCCGCGGCGTTTCGAAATACCATTGGACTACCGGGTCATCTGTCCACGCGGTTACAGCCTAACCATCCTACTGATGATTTAACCGGTATTGCTGCGAGTCTTTTGGATGGCTTGTTGTATGCTAACGGCGATGCGGTGATTGGCATCAACCCGGCAACCGATAATCTTGCCCAGGCGTGCCGCCTTATCAAAATGATGGATGATGTAATCCGTCATTATGAGATACCCACCCAATCATGCGTTCTAACTCATGTGACCAATACCCTAGAAGCCATCAATCTCGGTGCGCCGGTTGACTTGGTATTCCAATCAATCGCCGGAACACAAGCAACCAACGAGAGTTTCGGCTTCAACTTGGCAAATCTGGCCGAGGCGCAGGACGCCGCGCTTTCGCTCAGGCGCGGTACCTTGGGTAACAATGTGATGTATTTTGAGACCGGGCAGGGTAGTTCACTATCTGCCAATGCCAATGCGGGCATTGATCAACAAACGTGTGAGGCCCGTGCCTATGGGGTTGCGCGCAAATTCAATCCGCTCCTGGTCAACACGGTGGTTGGTTTTATTGGTCCGGAATATCTGTTCAACGGAAAGGAGATCACACGTGCCGGTTTGGAAGATCACTTCTGTGGAAAGCTCCTGGGCCTTCCCATGGGATGCGACGTCTGTTACACAAATCACGCTGATGCTGATCAAAATGATATGGACAATCTGTTGACCCTATTATGTGTTGCCGGTTGTACATTTGTCATGGGTATTCCTGGCTCGGACGACATTATGCTCAATTACCAAACAACGTCTTTCCATGATGCTTTGTATGCACGCCGTGTACTGGGTTTGAAACCGGCGCCGGAGTTCGATGCCTGGTTGAAACGGATGGAAATATTAAGCAATGATGATCAATTTACGCTCAATCATCAAATTTCTCATCGTTTTCGTCGTTCACTCGATCGTTTGCTTGGACCCTGATAATGGATAGTTCTTTCCCAATTCACCCGACAGATGGTCCTGTGACCGACAATCACTGGGCTTTATTACGACGCTATACCGATGCACGAATCGGGCTTGGCCGAGCCGGTGTCAGCGTGCCGACGAAACATCTATTGGAGTTTCAGCTGGCGCATGCCAAAGCTCAGGATGCCGTGCACAAGCCACTCGATACCGATGCTCTGGCCGAACGGTTGCAGGCTCGGCCATGGTTTCATTCCTGTGGCGGCCTGCTCAACCTGCACAGTCGCGTGAGGGATCGCACGCAATACCTGCAACGCCCCGATTACGGACGTCTGCTTGATGAGGCGTCTTCGCAAATATTGAATAGTATCCGTAACGAAAATATCGGTTGCTGGGATTTGGCTATTGCCATTGTAGACGGATTATCGGCATTGGCGATTGAGACGAATACGCTGCCATTTCTGGATAACTTGATTCCTGAATTGGTTAATGGTTCGTCGCCCTGGACGATCGCTCCCCTGTGTATTGTTGAACAAGGGCGTGTCGCGATCGGCGATAACATTGGTGAACAACTCCATGCCCGTTGCGTGCTGGTGCTTATCGGTGAGCGGCCAGGGCTCAGTTCACCGGACAGCATGGGGCTGTATCTGACATGGGCCCCTAAATCAGGGACCACCGATGCGAATCGAAATTGTATTTCCAATATCCGTCCTGCGGGACTTGGCTATCTGGAGGCGTGCCACCGTGCTGTGTATCTGCTCAATGAAGCGCGTAGAAGGAAGATATCCGGTGTTCAGCTAAAAGACCGTACGAATAACGAAGCGGTGACCCTTGGCAATGACGATCACAGTTTTCTGACCGAAACAGAGACTTGAAGCCATATCCTGGTGTAGTGTCCTGCAGTCTAGGACACTGCACTGGACCCGAATTTATTATTAACCCGACATACTTAGTCGCCGGGTTAATATAAATCATGCCTGAACGTTACGGATCGGGCGGCTGATCCAGATCACCACGGTCAGCATCAGGAACAGTATCCCGGCCACCCAGAACAGGTCGATGGCGGAGAGCATGAAGGCCTGACGGTTGAGCTGGTATTCGATCGCGCCGAGTGCTTGCTGCGGGGTCAACCCCAGTGCCG
>JARRQF010000210.1:0-6859 GCA_037382065.1 Candidatus Thiodiazotropha sp.
ATGCCAAAAAGAGTACATTATGAGTACATATAATGAAAGTGGCTTAAAAACGGTATTTCCGATCTATTTGGTCAGTTATAGATTTTCAACATTTGGCGGTATTCTTCAAAAATTGCCTGCTTATGGACGGGCACTAGCTAAATATTAAAGCAGTTTCTGGAGTTGGTTACACTCTATCAGTAGGTTTTATTAAAAACCAAAATTCTTTCTAAATCATGTTCAATACTATCACGCTATAGGTTCTTATAGCACCGTTTGTTTTAATCACAAAAAAGTCACGGGAACACCTTGTGGCCCTCAAGCTATGAATTCATAATGCTGCGCAGGGTAATTAATTGGGTAATAAATATGGACTCCTTCGCAGAATCTATGGTTTTCGGATATAGGGAAAGGAGATGATATTTCGATAGAGCATTTCGCCTGAGTTTTGAGAGAATGGAAGTGTAAACTACCATTCGATAGAACTACATGTCAGCACACCAGGTGGGTAAGTATATGGATCAATAGTGTGGCAAAACCATTTGCTCCATATAGAGCAATGAAAAAAGTCAAACGTATGCTACGCAACCATTGTGAGTTATTGCTTAACTGGTTCCAGGCAAAAGGCTAGTTATCCAGTGATGTTGTAGAGGAATCCAATAACAAGGCAAAACTGACGACGAGAAAATCGTTAGGTTTCCGGACATTTCGAGGCGCACAAATCGCTTTATATCATGCACTAGGAGATTTGCCTGAGTCGGAAGGTACCCCCAGAATTTTCTGTAGAACCGCAAACATTTTTATAGTCACATTATCTTTGTATATCAGCGAGGACGCCCTCATGCCCCACAGCACCAACCAGCCCCAAGCCACGGATACCGGCCTTGAGTGTTTGGTTTTGCTGGCCCGATTCCATGGCCTTCCAGCCGATACCGAACATCTGCAACATCAGTTTGGCCAGAATGGGCAGCTCTTCGATGCTACCGCCATCCAGAGGGCAGGCCGCTCTTTAGGCTTCAAAACCCGTGCTACCCAAAGTGAATGGCGACGTTTGGCCAAAACACCTTTGCCCGCCATGGCCCAACACAAGGATGGCCACTGGTTTGTCATCGCTCAGGTAGGTGAAGACAAGGTTCTGATTCAAGATCCCCTGGAAAAACGCCCGCTTTCCTTGCCGAAAGATCTCTTCGAGTCGTCGTGGCAAGGCACATTGATCTTGGTCACTCGGCGTCTTTCTCTCAATAGTCTCAACAAAGAATTTGGCATCGGCTGGTTCATCCCGTCCCTGGTCAAGTATCGCAAGCTCTTTGCCGAGGTGCTGATCGCCTCTTTCTTTTTACAGCTCTTTGCCCTCATCACCCCTCTGTTTTTTCAGGTCGTCATCGACAAGGTGCTGGTTCACAAGGGGCTGACCACTTTGGATGTACTGGCCATCGGGCTCTTGGCCGTCTCCTTGTTCGAGGTGATTCTGGGGGGATTGCGCACCTATCTCTTTAGCCACACCACCAACCGGGTGGATGTGGTGCTGGGCTCACGCCTCTATCACCATCTGATCTCCCTGCCCATTGCCTACTTCGAGGCCCGACGGGTGGGTGATTCCGTGGCCCGGGTGCGAGAGCTGGAAAACCTGCGTAATTTCCTCACCAGCTCTGCCCTGACCCTGGTGGTGGACATCTTCTTCACCTTCGTCTTCTTCATCGTCATGTACTACTACAGCCCAGTACTGACCCTGGTGGTATTGGGCGCCATCCCCTTCTATATCTTGCTGTCGGTCTTCGTAACCCCGGCATTGAGAAAACGCCTGGACGAGAAATTCCAACGCGGGGCGGAGAACCAGGCCTTTTTGGTGGAATCGGTCAGTGGCATTCAAACCCTCAAATCCATGGCTGTCGAACCGCGCATGCAACAGCGTTGGGAAGAGCAACTGGCCGCCTATGTACAATCCAGTTTCAAGGCCGCCAACCTGGGCAACATCGCCCAGCAAGTGGCCGGTTTCATCAGCAAAGTCACTACGCTCTTGATTCTTTGGGTGGGTGCCCGCTTGGTGATCAATGGCGAACTCAGCGTTGGCCAGCTCATCGCCTTTAACATGATGGCTGGGCGCGTCAGTGGCCCCATCCTGCGACTGGTGCAGCTTTGGCAAGACTTCCAGCAAGCTGGCATCTCCCTCAAGCGCCTGGGAGACATCCTCAATACCCCGCCCGAACCCGGCTACAACCCGGGCCGCGCCACACTACCCGAGCTCAAGGGCGGGGTTAGTTTTGAGCATGTGCGTTTTCGCTATAGCCCCGACCGGCCCGAGGTCATCAACAATCTTGCCCTTGAGGTCCAGCCCGGCCAAGTCATCGGCATTGTGGGCCGCTCCGGCTCGGGCAAGAGCACCCTCACCAAACTCATCCAGCGCCTCTATGTGCCTGAATCGGGCAAGGTACTCATCGATGGCACCGACCTCGCTCTGGTAGAGCCCGCTTGGCTTCGACGCCAGATTGGCGTGGTGTTGCAAGAGAACGTGCTTTTCAACCGCAGCGTGCGTGACAACATTGCACTCAGCAACCCCGGCCTGCCCATGGATCAGATCATTCAGGCGTCACAACTGGCCGGTGCCCATGACTTTATTCTGGAGTTGCCCGAAGGCTATGACACCCAGGTGGGGGAACAGGGCAGCAACCTCTCTGGCGGCCAACGCCAGCGAATCGCCATTGCTCGCGCCCTGGTCACCAACCCCAAGATCCTCATCTTTGACGAGGCCACCAGCGCCCTCGACTATGAATCCGAGCGGGTCATCCACCAGAACATGCGGGCCATCTGCCAAAACCGCACCGTCTTCATCATCGCCCACCGTCTCAGCGCCGTACGCAAGGCCGATCGCATCCTGGTGATGGACAAGGGGCGTGTCGCCGAAGACGGCGACCATCACAGCCTGATCCAGCAACAGGGCCAATACGCCCATCTGCATGCCCTTCAGGCGGGAGCGGGCTGATGAGCAAAGCACAGCCATCCGAAACCAAACTGCCCCTGGCCGTGACACAACCAACGCCCAAGGTGAAAAAAGCCTCTTGGCGAGACCGAGTGCATGAGCACTTGAGTTTCGATAAGTCCCAGCGAGAACATGAGTTCCTGCCAGCCGCCCTGGAAGTGCGAGAAACGCCCCCCTCCCCCATTGGCCGAGCCATCATCTGGGTTATTTTGCTCTTCTTTTCCATCGCCGTTGCCTGGGCCAGCATCGGCCATATCGACATCGTGGCCGTGGCCCCCGGCAAGATCATCACCGAAGGCTATTCCAAGGTTATCCAGCCCCTGGAAACCGCTTCGGTCAAGGCTATCCAGGTCAAAGAGGGGCAGGCGGTCAAAGCGGGAGATGTGCTCATCGAACTGGATACCCGCCTCACCCAAGCCGATGTCACCCGCCTAAGCCAAGAACACCAAGAGGCCAAAGAAGAGGCGCACCGCCTTGAACAACTGAGCCACTGGTGTGACCAGGCCGATCAGGCATCCAACCAACAGCCCCTGCCCGCTGATCTCATCCTCCAGGCCCGCATCCAAGAACAACAAGCCCGACTTGAAGCCCTGCACTCGGAGCGCAAAAAGACCGTCGCGGAACACGCCGCTATCCAAAAGCAGGTGGAAAAACTCAAGGCCATCATGCCCCTGGTCACCCAGCGGGCCAGCAACTTCGAAAAGCTGACAGAAAAGAAATACGCTGCCCGGGAGAAGTTCCTGGAACTGGAACAACAACGCCTGGAAACCCAGCACGATCTCTTTGCCCTGGAAAAGCAGGCCGAAGAACTGCAACAAAGCGTAGAAGAGGTCAGCGCCAGAATCGACCACACGAAAAAGGCCTTTCGCAAAGAGACCCTGGAGCAACTCAGAGAGGCCCGCATCCAACAACACAGCCTGAACCAAGAACTCCATAAGGCCGAAACCCATCACCAGCAAATGACCCTCACCGCCCCGGTGTCTGGCGTGGTGCAACAGCTTCAGGTCCACAGCATAGGAGCCGTGGTAACCCCGGCCCAAGAACTTATGGTCATCGTCCCCGAACAACGCACCCTGCAAGTCGAGGCACTATTGCTCAACAAAGACATCGGCTTTGTGCAAGAAGGTCAAGAGGCCGAAGTCAAAATCGACGCCTTTAACTTCACAAAGTATGGCGTGATCCCCGCCACCATTATCGATATCTCCGACGATGCGGTGGAAGATGAAAACCTGGGATGGGCCTATAAGCTCAAGATCGACATGCAACGTTCTCAGATAGAGATCAAAGGCAAGAATGTGGAACTCACACCAGGTATGACAGTAATGGCAGAGGTCAAGACCGGAAAACGAAGAATTATTGAATATTTGCTATCGCCCTTGATTAAGGGGTTTAAAGAGAGTGCGAGGGAGAGGTAGAAACATGGAGAATCTCATGGGTAGGAAAGAAAAAAGTAATGGTGGCGGTAAAGTGGTAAATATCCGGCCAATAACACTCTTCTCTAATCAGATAATGCCATTCAACCTGATTACTCCCAACACAAAGGCTGAACATTTCTAATTTACATACCATCTAGTATGAGGTTATAGGTGACTACCCGATTAACATACTCTATGAGATGAGAAGCCATGACAGCTCAGAACATTATTTCAAGAAACCACACGAAAAAATAGCCGCACAGAAGGCATTTAGAAAACATATTGTATTTATACAAGTTAAAACAATAATTATCGATTTTATTGTTATTTGCATAACCATATTAGAACCCATTAGAACATTCACACTATCAATCATGATCACAGCTAAGAATAACTGTCATAACCACTGGCCTGAAAGCAAAAGAGGGATGTTAAAATGTCAACAGATATAATAATCAAAGATAAAACAGTAAAAAACCAATATGATGCAGCAAAGACTGCACTTGAACGTGCGGCCCAGATAAGAGACTTCTTACAGAAAGTTGAAAATGGAGAAGCAACAGACAGCGATGTTGATAAACTATTACGCGACAGCTTCGGTGATCTAATAGGAGAAACGCCACTAGCTCCATTATTACCACTGTATAATAAAGTGGGAGAGTTAATAGAGTTCTGCGAAGATCCTACAGGAAAAACCCCTGAAGAATATGCAAAAGAGGTTCGCGTATTGGACGCCTTATTAACATTGTCTGTAACCTTAGGGAAATTCTTTGGGAGAGACATGGAAAAACCTGATCTGCCCAAGATAAGGTTGGGTGGGCGTCCGGAATGGGAGAGGGGTAAGGACTGGACGCCGCCACGCGATCCCCTAGTTCTCGATTTGGATGGTGACGGCATTGAAACCATAGGTGTTGATGATTGGAATAATACCGTTCTATTTGACCATAATACAAATGGTATCAAGGTTGGCACGGGCTGGGTGAGTAGCGATGACGGTTTGCTAGTGATGGATCGTGATGGCAACGGTAGCATTGATAATGGTTGGGAACTTTTCGGTGACAATACCCTGCTTGGCAATGGCGAATTGGCAGCCAATGCCTACGAGGCACTGGCAGAGCTGGATAGCAATTCAGATGGCCTGATTGATCTGAATGATACAAACTTTGGAAAACTTAAGGTATGGCAAGACCTAAATCAAGATGGTATCAGCCAGGATAATGAACTTATAACCCTGACTGAGTTAGGCATTCAATCTATATCCACTAGCCAAACAGAAGCCAGCGAAAACCAAAATGGCAATACCGTTTTCTCCAACGGCGTCTACACCAAAATTGATGGCACCATCGGGGTAACTGGTGGCCTCCTATTTGATTCTTCTACTTTTCATACCGAATATCCTGACGATATTGCCATCACCGAGCAAGCCCTGAGCTTACCCAATATGCACGGCTCTGGTCGAGTGCGCAATCTGAGGCAAGCTGCCAGCCTGTCTGGTGATTTAGCCAATCTGTTAGAGATATTTAGTGAAACTCATATTCACTCTGAGCAAGCCGCCGTGATGGATGGCTTGATTGAAGCTTGGGCTAGCACTAGTGACATGTCAAGCATGACCCAACGGGCATTGGATGCCAACTTTATCGTTAAATACACTTTTGGTAATGTTGAGGAGACTCCCCATGATGGCATTACCATGACATCAGGCGAGTACACCGGCAAGCAAAGCTATATGAGTGTTGATGATTTCTACGGTGGTCGTGGCGAAGAATTCGAAAAATGGATGCGTATCATCAGTATCTTAGAGCGTTTCAATGGCGAAGAGTTTGTTGACTTCACTTTGCCGGAAGAGCCTGACGAAAGTACTGCTATTGTTATGACTGATTCTTCTACGGTCGGGAGCTATGGCGGCTATGGTACTTTCGCACCTGGTCTTTACCACCGGGTAAATGTCAATATCAGCCAAGCTCAACTGGATCTGTTACAACAGAGTTATGATGCCCTAAAAAAATCTCTTTTTACAGCATTAGCAACAGAAACCCGTATTCAGGATTATGTCGGTGCAATTTCTTTAGATGTTGTCGAAGGTCTATTGATAGCGGATACCAGTGGCGTCACTGCCTTATTGACCGAGCGCTTCGCCGAGGACCAAGAAACAGCTATATGGGACGCGCTTTTCTTGCGAACAGAATTCGGAAATACAGACCCATATTGGGATCCACTACTCGATTTGCGTGATATTTTACAAGCTACCAGCAGCTTAACCTTGGCGGCAAAAGATCTGTTGGAAGAAGAAAAAATCTATCTTGCTGATGCCCCTTGGACAACAAGGGTTTTACCTCAAGAAGCCAAGATTGTCTTTTTGAGCGATACCGATGATACCTTGAGAGCCCATCCGCAAGGTGCTGTAGTGTATGGAGAAGGTGGCAATGATGAACTCTATGGCAGCAGCGGCAAAGATATCCTCGATGGTGCTGATGGAAATGATACCCTA
>JARRQF010000211.1:0-6858 GCA_037382065.1 Candidatus Thiodiazotropha sp.
TAAGCGGTCATCCGCGTTGTTGCGCGCCTTGGAAAGGGAGAAGCCATTCCCGGCGGCACGCGCCTAGCGGCTAACCGCTTAGCGTCACGCTATCATCGTTAATTTGTATGAAGCACCACACTAGCGTGGACAGCGCAGGTGTCCATATTATTTGCTAACAGGGTGTCTGCTGCTGCTCTATTATTGTTTGATGATACCAACATGTTTCCAGATTTGCTTTTTCAAGTCTCGCCTTTCCTTGTATGATTTAGACATGAAACGCTTAACAGCTTCAGGAAACATCAAGAACGCCTTGCCCGGTATCAGTGGGCCATGTCTCGCAAAACCAAAATACAGCAATAATTGGATAATTAATTTTTCCTAGGCCTAAGGGCGGGACGCGTCCGGTTATTAGCCTGTGAAGTGCGCGGTGGAGTCAGGATGCCAGCAGCAGGAACCCACCGAAGCGACTCAGATCAATGCCGCGTTTGAGCGCTGTTCTTTAGGGCGGCGAGGATGTCAAAAAAATGGGTAGGTTGAAATAACAATAAATTGTGGGAGGTGTGGAGTGGAGTCTGTAGAAAATCTTGTGAGAATTGTGAATGGTATCGTTTGGGGGCCACTCATGCTGGCGCTGATTTTGGGTACCGGGCTATTCCTGATGGTGGGTTTGAAGCTGATGCCATTGGCACGTATTGGGTATGGATTTCGTACGCTATGGCTGGGCCGCAAAGGATTGGGCGAAGGGGAGATTAGCCCGTTCAATGCTCTGATGACCTCTCTGTCGGCTACCATTGGCACAGGTAATATTGCGGGTGTGGCAACAGCTATTGCCATGGGTGGTCCTGGTGCCCTGTTTTGGATGTGGTGTACTGCTTTGGTCGGCATGGCAACCAAATATAGTGAAGCGGTGTTGGCGGTTCGTTTCCGGGAGGTTGACGAGAACGGCAATCATGTCGGTGGTCCGATGTACTACATTAAGAACGGTCTTGGCAGTCATTGGGCGTGGCTTGGAACTTCTTTTGCGATATTCGGTGCTTTGGCCGGGTTTGGTATCGGCAATACGGTTCAGGCGAATTCGGTGGCACAGGCGTTGCTAAATAATGAGAATATCGGAATTGCGCCCATGATTACTGGAGGCGTCATGGCTGTTCTTGCCGGATTGGTGCTGATTGGTGGCATTCGGCGGATTGCCGAGGTTGCCGGCAAGTTGGTTCCGATTATGGCGATTACCTACCTGTTAGGTGGCTTGGTGATTTTGGCACTTAACATGAGTGAACTCCCTTCGGCCCTGATGCAGATCGTTGAGGAGGCCTTTACTCCTACTGCTGCAACCGGAGGCTTTGCGGGTGCGGCAGTATGGGCTGCGATACGTTTTGGTGTGGCAAGAGGGGTTTTTTCTAATGAGGCCGGTTTGGGAAGTGCACCGATTGCTCATGCCTCTGCTGCTACTGATAGTCCGGTCAGGCAGGGCACTGTGGCTATGTTGGGAACCTTTATCGATACCTTGCTTGTCTGTTCGGTGACTGGACTTGCGATTGTTGTGACCGGCGCCTGGACCAGTGGTGAAACTGGGGCTTCTCTTTCATCTGCTGCTTTTGAGATGGCTTTACCAGGCGTAGGTGGATATATCGTTAGTATTGGTCTGGCCCTATTCGCCTTTACAACAATTCTGGGGTGGAGTGTTTACAGCGAGCGTTGTATTGAGTATCTATTCGGTTTGAAAGCCATCACGCCATTTCGTGTGCTCTGGATTATTATGATACCAGTTGGTGCTATGGCTCAGGATAAACTTGAGTTCGTTTGGCTGATCGCGGATACCTTGAATGCATTGATGGCTATCCCGAACCTTATTGCTCTGATATTGCTCAGTCCCATCGTATTCAAACTGACCCAAGACTATTTTGCGCAGAGCGGAAGATAGTTTCTGTTGGTGAGTTTGAGCGATTTTACTATAAGCCCATAAGAAATGTAAGGTAATTGAGTATTATCATTTTCTAATAAAGTGATTTTGTTAGCATTCTCAATTATCTTACAAACTAGCCTCAAAGGGGTTGTCACATGCTCAGCAGTAACGAGCCAGGCTTCAATCCACACTATTTCCTCTCGTCACTTGGGGCAGGGGGATTAGCAATTTCCTTTTTTCTTTATCCCATGTTTATGATACCGCATCCTCAAACGCCGATGGTTGCCTTTGAGTCTTTGCTCGTCATTTTGCAGGGAGAGAATTCGCTGCTCTCTACCTTATTGGCGTTGGATCTATTAGTGGTGCTTATATTTGCTTTCCTACATTTTCATTTGCTTGCCAAGAGTCTGATTGCCTTCCAGCGTTTTCGACACACGCCAGCTTATACAGCACTGCGTAAAGGAAATAGGGAAGTCTCTTTGATGGCGATACCATTGACACTCAGCATGAGTATGAATGTCTTATTTGTTCTTGGCTCACTTTTTGTGTCTGGACTTTGGAATGTTGTTGAGTGGATCTTTCCCTGTTTATTGGCGGCATACCTTGCCATCGGAATCTATGCACTACGAATTTATGGTAGCTATTTTGTGCGCCTGCTGTCCAAAGGGGGGTTCGATTTTGCAGCTAATAATGATTTGAGTCAGTTAATGGCGATCTTTGCCTTTGCCATGATCGCAACGGGCCTCGCCGCTCCTGGTGCTATGAGTCACACTCAGGCTGTTAATGCCATTGGTATCTTTGGTTCTCTCTTTTTTCTCTCCTTGTCGGCTTTGCTGGTGGTAGTGAAACTGGTCTTAGGCATAAACTCAATGCTGCGTCATGGCATTGATAAAGATGCGAGTTATACACTTTGGATTTTGCTTCCTATTCTGACGCTATTCGGTATCAGTGGCATCAGAATTATCATGGGACTCCATCATGGTTTTGAAGCACCACTCTCTCGCCCCGGACTCTTTGTTTATACATCTATCATCCTGTCATTAGAGATCCTTGTTGGTGTGTTGGGTTATCTGGTGATGAAAAAACTGGAATACTTCGAAGACTACCTGCGAGATGATAAGCGTGACGCAGGCAGTTTCGCATTGGTTTGCCCAGGTGTGGCAATGTTTGTTTTTGGGTTCTTTTTTATTACTTTTGGTCTTTTGAAAAATGGCCTGGTTTCACCGATGTCACCAGTCTATTTTCTATTATTAGCACCCTTTGTTTTGATTCAGATAAAGACAGTCGCTGTCTTTTTTAAGCTTAATTGTCAGGTGATGGGCTATGGTTTTTGCCGAGTGGGACTCAATTCAAAAGTCTAATACAGAGTCCTGAAAGCCAATCAAACTTAGCCTCTATGCCTTTTTTAATCCACCAAGACATTCAGGAGAGTCAGGCACTGTACCGCCATGATTGAACCATTCATCAGGTGTGAGGGTATGTAGTGCCAAGGCATGAATCCCTTCACTTAACTCTTCAGTCAATATCTTGTTGATCTGGCGGTGACGTTCAATCAGTTTTGCTCCATTGAAGGTGTCGCTGACGATGACGACTTTAAAATGGGATTCTGCGCCTTGCGGTACATTATGGTTGTGACTTTCATCGATAACTTCCAGATGCAGGGGTGAGAAGTTGTTATGTAACTTTTGTTCAATGATTTGTAGGGTTGTTATCATTTTATTACCTTAATTCATGGTTTAGATTATGTAATATAATATCTCATAGCTTCAAGGTTTCCCTTACAAAAGGGATGGTTAGTTTACGCTGTGCAGCCAGGGAGGCCTGGTCCAGGCGATCAATCAATATCGTTAGAAAGTGGATATCCCGAGGGATTCTTTGGAGCAGAAACAGCGCTGTATCGGCACTCATCGACATGCCCCGGCTTTGCGCACTAGTCAGCAGCAATTCCAGTCGCTCATCATCATTCAATGGTATTAGGTGGTAGCAAGGCCCCCAGGTCAGTCTTGATGCCAGGTCGGGCAGATGCAATTTAAGACTACCCGGGGGACGGTCACAAGCAACGATTAGTTGTGCACCTTTATCCCGTAGCATGTTGAATAGGTTGAAGACGGCCAGTTCCCAGTTTGGTTTGCCTGCCAGAACTTCCAGGTCGTCCAGGCAGACCAGGGAGAATACCTCAAGGCCATCAGCCATCTCTGGTTCAAGTTGATGTTCGGATTTGAAAGAGAGATAGGCAGGTTGTCCGCCATTGGATTGTGCCTGTTGGCAAGTGGCTTGTAACAGGTGACTTTTGCCACTTCCGGAGTTACCCCATAGATAGATAAAGGGGTCGAGTTCTCCCTGCAGCCGTGAAACAGCCTCACCGTTTCGACCAATCACAAAATGGTTGAAATCGACTCGGGGTCTGATGCTTAGGCCAAGGGGGAGTTGTGTGGGCATGCTTAGCTTCCGTTGAGAAGTTTCACTACAGTTTCTGCCATCCGTCTGCCCTGCGTTTTGCAAATACGCTTCTCTTCATCAGTGATAGGCAGTTTACTGTCACTGCCAGCTAAGTGGCTAGCACCATAAGGGGTTCCGCCACTTTGAGTATGCAGCAGGGCGGTTTCACTATAGGGGATGCCGAGCAGCAGCATACCATGGTGTAATAGGGGTAGCATCATTGATAATAGAGTACTCTCCTGGCCTCCATGCAAGCTGGAGGTCGAGGTGAAAACGGAGGCAGGTTTGCCGATCAATGCACCGCTCATCCAGAGTTGGCTGGTTGAGTCCAGATAATATTTCATC
Organism: Candidatus Thiodiazotropha sp.; assembly: GCA_037382065.1. GTDB lineage: Bacteria > Pseudomonadota > Gammaproteobacteria > Chromatiales > Chromatiaceae > Thiodiazotropha. The sequence continues at coordinate 4,670 of JARRQF010000211.1, forward strand.
GCCGAGGCCATGTTGCCAAAGCGCGTTGGGCTGCCGAGGATCAAGCCATCGCAGTCGCGCAGATCCGACTCATTAACATAGGGGGCACCACTGTCGGGTATCTCATCCTGGGTAGCCTCACATAGGGTGGAGACTTCAGGTACAGTGCGCAGTTTGGTGGTAACGCCAAGTATCTCTTCAGCGCCACGGGCAATGATACGCGCCATTTCCGCTGTAGCTCCGTGCCGACTGTAGTATAGGATTAGTATTTCCGCCATATGAATTCCTTTGTGATATTGAATTAATGAGCGTTATTTAGAAGATTTCCAGCACTTTTTCTGGAGGGCGACCTATGGCAGCTTTGCCATCTTTGATGACAATCGGACGCTCAATCAGTTTGGGATGAGCAATCATTGCCTCGATGAGCTGTTCTCGAGAGAGATTCGGATCGTTTAATTGATAGGCCTTGTACTCAGGCTCTTTCTTGCGCATGAGCTCTCGTGGCTCTAATCCGAGCAGATTGAGGATCTGTTCCAGGGTTTTTTTATCCGGTGGTGATTTTAGATACTCTACGACTTCAGGTTGCACGCCTTGCTCCTGCAATAATTGCAAAGTCTGTCTCGATTTACTGCAACGCGGGTTATGATAGATCTCAATGCTCATTACTTGGTGTGCCTCATGATGAATAATTGCCATTGTAACCATACGATGGCTAGGGCTCCACATACCCCTTAATTTTATACTTTATGTCTTGAGCCATTTGTGGGCCTCTGCAAACGTTGAACAGTTTAGAATACTACACTAGGAAACGACTGATGAATCAGCAGGATGTAAGGCAAAGAATCTTATCCTACAGCCGACATATGTGCTCTTTTCTGCGGCTCGTCATACACCATTTTATGGCAGATGGCGGTGTTCAGCATGTGGCAGCACTCACCTATACCACATTGCTCTCCCTGGTACCCCTAATGACCGTGACGCTGGCTCTATTCTCTGTTTTTCCAGCTTCAGAGCGAATGTCCGAACAGATTGAAGACTTTATGTTTCAGAACTTCGTTCCGGCTGCTGGTGAGGTAGTACAACAATATTTAAGAAATTTTAGTCAGAAAGCGGCACAGCTGACCGGGGTGGGTTTTGTGTTTCTGATTCTGGTGGCCCTGTTATTGATGAGTAATATCGACAAGGCCTTCAACGTTATATGGCATGTCAAAAAAAGGCGCTCTCCTGTGGCTCAATTTACCGTCTACTGGGCCATATTATCTTTGGGGCCAATTCTGATTGCGGTGAGTGTGGGCGTTACCTCATATCTGGTTTCGATTCCGCTTATTGAACAGGCTCAGGCTGCGGTTCTGGTGCGTTCGAAGCTATTCAGTATGATGCCGGTGCTGATTTCAGGGTTGGCTTTCTGTTTATTGTATGCGTTGGTGCCGAATAGGTCTGTACCAATATGGCATGCCTTGCTGGGGGGGTTGTTGGCGGCATTACTGTTTGAGTTATCAAAACGGGGCTTTGCCCTTTATGTCACCACATTTCCAACTTATGAAGCCATCTATGGCGCATTGGCGGTAGTGCCTATTTTCCTTATCTGGATCTATCTCTCCTGGCTAGTCACCTTATTGGGTGCCGAGTTTACCTACTGTTTGGGTATCTACCGAGAGGATTGGCAGGAGCACCAACAGAAGCGGGGAGGGGAGTTTATTCTGGCCTTAAAGTTACTCATTTTGCTACGAGGCTCGCAACACCATGGGGTCTCATTAACGACCCGGCAACTGCTGGATCAACTATCAGGTGCTACCGAAGAGCAGCTTGAAGGGTTACTCATTCATCTTTCACAAGCCAATTTGGTGTTAAGGACAGCTGATAAGGGGTGGGTACTGGTGAGGGATCTGCGAGAAGTTACGTTGAGTGACCTCTATCATTCAGCTGCCTATGTGCTGCCTGATACTGCCGAGTTTGAGGGGATGTCCGAAGCTTTAAAGGAGGTGGTAAACGAGGTAAATCAGGGTCTGAAAAAGAGCATGAATAGGCCTCTTGATGATCTATTCACATCGGAACCTGCAGGCCCAAGTAACCCTTAAACCTAAAAAGATCAGTTGGGTAGCGTGATTCACCCAATAGGTGACCATGGCTATCGAAGCTATTTTCATCAAAATCAGGTATCCGCTATTAGAATGGAGCGGTCAACTGATTTTTTTAGGTTAAAGCAAGGT
>JARRQF010000211.1:6871-10119 GCA_037382065.1 Candidatus Thiodiazotropha sp.
ACTGTCGTTTTCGCTTGCGGAGTCTGTGTCATCCAATCATTCACTTGATTGTTACGGACGTTGAAGCAAGAAGCCTCGCCCAAAGCAACTTGTTGCGCCGGGCGGGGAGTAGTCACGTTAAATGCTCTTAATACGGTAGCGTTCAAATCGCGCTGTGCTCTCTAGCAGTTGTAATGGCATGACACTGGGTGCCGGGATCATCTCTTCAATGCGATACTCCTGCCCAATCACAAAAAAGTGTTTGGGTACGATCAGGGAACTACGATGAATATGTCCCTGCTCGATAAATATTCCAGGGTGATCCATCTGTTTCTGTTCATCGTGATGGGGACGATAAAGTCGTAGGGTAATGGGTTCAATCTTGCCGAGCACGAATTGGATGCCAAATTCGAGTAGATTCTCTTGTACATTGAAGGCGCGTTTCACAACACCTATCTTCCAATCATTGCCTGTACGTTCTCTGTTTCGAGAGATTAGAATCAAATCGCCGATAAGCGGGGCGTTGACCACTTTGCGCGGGATGCGTAACGCCACACCTGAACGGCTTTGATTCGTGCGCATGGCGGGTAGGCAGCACTGGGCAGTAGGTAGTGATTCAGCGTTTATGCCAATCGGTTGGCTCATGGTGATTTCCTGTTGCTCCACTTCGCTGGTTGGCACTTCGCCCGATAGGTAGCTGTGAACCTGTTGTACTCCAATCCACATTAACACCTGTCCTGAGGTGTTATGGCGTTCACTGTCACGCCTGAGACGTATGTGCCAGGATTTCAGCATGCGCGCTAATAGGTTATTGGCTTCATGGATGGTTAGCTTGGAGAGGCTCTCCGGCCTTTTTTGTTCTGATTGCTCCATACGGCGAATTTGGTGATGCAGGTTCTGGCTGACAGGATTGAGGTCGAATAGAGCAAAACGCGGTTGCGCCAGGTTTTCAAGCCCATCTCGATGAAGTAAATAGGGGGGAACTTCTCCTAAACGATCAATGACGTAACGACCTGTGATTTCGCCATCATCTATTGGTGGAATAGTGAGGGCTTCTCCAGCGACTGTGTTGAGGAACTCATAGCAGAGTCTCGGTTCCCCCTCCTGAAGATGGCATGGGTCGAGTAGTAATAATAATAGGAAGCGGTTGTACTGATGAGTGATGGTGGTTTGATAGGGTTCAGGCTGATCATTGTCATGCATTTCAATGAGATGTAGATTTTGCTCTGTGGCGAAGGTCATAAGCCTGGAGATCTGTCGGTAGGTTGCTCCATAGCGACAATCAAACTCTTCACAAGCCAATAGGTATTCAAGAGAAAAGTACTTGATCGCATGGTAGAGTGCATTGCCGAGACGTGAGAGACTCTTCTTATTCGGCTTGCTGCTGATGCATTCATTGGCAATATGGCAATAACCGTAAGCTAATTCCTGAAGTACCTTGCGGATTAGTATTATTGGAGTCTGGGATTTGCGCTTGGCAACGGTGTGAGAGAGTCGCAGAGCCGGTGTGATATAGACTTGCATCAACTCTTCGCGCTGTTTGATTGGTTTGGGATATCGATTCAATCGCCCTAGACTGGTGATAACACTTTCCGCAAGCTGTTGTGGGTTAGCGAAAGGTAATGCCGTTGCCCACTGACGCAGCTGTTCGGGATTGGTCTCGACCAATGGATTCTCAAATGGATCTGCTTGAGGCACTGAAAACAGAACCTGCTGGGTGGCGGAAGGGCGGCGAGAGAAAAAATTAAACATGTCAAAAAACCACATTATCCTTATGTCTCATAACTATATCACCTAAAAAGGATATAGGGGGGTGGATAAAAACAGTTAGTTGATAGGGTGAGAGGGGGATGTATGCGCCAAGCATTTGCTGAAAGGCTGCTGGCTAGCACAAATGTTTCGCTTGGAGTGATGATGCTCTATAGCACTCAGTCTATTGATGGGAATGCTATTAATTGCTTTTATAAACAATAAGTTAACCTTATTTCTTATGTGTCGAGTGGCATGTTCGTATCTGGGTGGTTGCTGCCTCGGTTTGCATAGTTAAGGTTTTCCTTAATTGCACTGATTGGAATTTAGATTGAAAATGGGCAGCAGAATCGTAGAAAATCATATCAAACTAAACGATTCACTGGAGAGATCTATGCCCACTATACACCCCTTACGCCATGCCTTGATATTCTGTGGGCTGTGGTTACTCTCACAAGCCACCTTTGCTGAACTGGTGGACTTTGAACTTCAGGGGATGGATGGAAAAAGCTACCGCCTGTCCGATTACCGTGGCAAATGGGTGGTAGTCAACTACTGGGCGACCTGGTGCCCTCCTTGCCGGGAGGAATTACCAGAGCTGGAGGTTTTCCACAGTAACCACAAAGATAAAGATGCTGTTGTCCTTGGCATTGCTATGGAAAAAATCGATATCCCACGCCTCAAAAGCTTTGTTGATGAGCAATTTCTCAGTTATCCAATTTTACTGATCGAGCCCGCTGCCCGTACTGAGCTGGGCCGGGTGCCGGGACTACCGACTTCATTTCTGGTCAATCCCAAGGGTGAATTGGTTGCGCGTCAAGTTGGACCGATCACTCAGGCGGATCTTGAGTCTTTTATTGAGAGTAAAGATGAATGATACTTCTGGCCTGATTAGTATAAAAGTGATGTCACGCTTTACCGCACTATTCATACTATGGAATCTGACCTTTGGTGTAGCAGCTGCGACGACACATGATCCAGCCACCCACTTCTTTGATCAATCCCTGGGTGATTTCAGCGAAGAACTGGAAGTGGCTAGGGATGCGGGTAAGAAGGGTGTACTGATCATGTTTGAGATGGATGAGTGTCCCTTCTGTCATAGGATGAAGAGTCGGGTGCTCAACCAGGTTGAGGTGCAGGACTACTATAAGAAGTATTTTCAAATCTACAGAGTGGATATCGAAGGAGATGTGGAGATATCCGATTTTCAGGGGCAGGTTATGAAGGAGAAAGATTTCGCCTTCAAACAGTTTAAGGTACGAGCAACTCCGGTATTCGGTTTCTTTGATCTGGACGGTAAGTTAATTACCCGTTTTACCGGGGCGACTAATGATGCTCAAGAGTTTTTGTGGCTGGGTGAGTTCGTAGTGGATGGTCATTATCAATCGACCAACTTTTCTCGCTACAAAAGAGTTAAGAAAAAGGAACAGAGCAAATAGTGACAATCGACATTGGGTGGGTCGCTTTTCGTTTTGGCGTGAGAATATTGGTTCTGCTGTGTACTCTGCCGCTATGGCGTG
>JARRQF010000212.1:0-6846 GCA_037382065.1 Candidatus Thiodiazotropha sp.
AGAATGATGAGCGCCGAGATCAGATGAAGCTTGGTATGTAGCGCGCCTTGGGCGCAATGTTGAGCCCTTTGAGGGCGTCACCTAATAAGCCTCCGGCTCTGCCGGAGGTCATTTAACTGAACATGGCTCGCGGTCAAAGACCGAGCACCTGCTACAGAGCCGACGAGGTGCATAGGGGCCGATTACTCGGCAAGGGTATCGCTATTTGCCCGTAGCGATAGCGGGTAGTGAGCTGACAGTTTAGCAGCAAAGCAAGCCGTTAACTCCCGGATTAAATAGCCCTTTGGGGTGCGAATTAGTCGTTGTATCCCTGGAAGGCAAAATCATTAAGGAACTGGCGTTTCCAGAATAATGCACGGTCTGTCTGGTTCAAATTCGCCTCATCACAGACGCTAGCCCAGTTGTTCTCAATCACGGCAATTTGATGCTCGATAATTTCCCTCGCCTCTTTTGGTGAGAGCAGAAAATTATGTGCTGCAGCAAGGCAGGCGCTAAGCTGGCTCATTCGATTATGTTCACCGGAAATCAGCATCGCTTGTGTGGCTTCATTGCCGGTTCGCCCTTGCGGGCAAATATCATAGGCCGGGGTTAGCTCTAGCATTTTTCCGTCCCAAAAGGCGGCATGGTTACGGGCGTGATCATCCGTGTTCCCACACAAAATATTGAACACCAGCCGGGAGAATAGCTCCTTCAGCGTGGCCGAAGCATTCTTGAAACGGTGACGTATAATCTCGGCCAAATCCTCATAGCTGGCATATCTGGCCATCATTTCATCCAGGCCCAACAAGGTTAGGGCGGAGACCATAGCTTTGCGTTGCCAGCCATCGCCTGCATGAATACGATCAAAGCGCTCGATCAGCAATACATCCTTATTGGCGGCTTGCACCATGGAAACCGGGGCAGCATCCAGCCCGGCCAGAGCAGCCAGCCGCATGGCGATGAATTCCGCTTTTACCACGCTATATAAGTCCGTGCTGGAGGAGAACTTGGCGATATATTTCTTATCTCCATCCTCAATCAGCGTCTTGGGCCGCGCCCCACCAATGGAGGTGCCGTGATGGAGCGCCTGCTCCAGCTCAGGGGTAAGCGGTACGCCTTTTTCGACCATATCCGCCGCCGCCAGCAATTCTTCCAATGGCGCATTCACAGCAGAGCGAGGCGCGTATTCGGTGGCCGATTGCTGAAAATCCAGCGCGCCAATCCGGTCAGAGCCGGATTCGAGTAAATAGGTCAACTCATCAAGCTGAGTGGTATTCCCGGCTTCATTGCCTTTCAGGCCAAGCAGGCGATTGATCAGCACCCGACGGCCCCAGGCATCGGGCGCGGCGTCCCGGATGCAATTAGGCATGTTTAAGCCAGCGGAAAGCGGTAGAACCCCCGGTTCTAACGGGAGCTCCTGATCATAGATAGGGATAGCGTTAGGGCGCTCCAGATAGCTCTTACCATAGTTGAAGAGCAGGCTTTGCCCCTCCAGGTTCAGCTTGCCGGCCACAACGGGTTCAGTCTCACCGGGCAGCCATATCCAGACAAAGGCTTCTTTATAGTGTGGCTTAGAAGTCATCATCGACCGCCTTTCTCGGTGTGCGCACGGCCTTGGGCAGTAAGGCCAGCTTGTCTTCGGTCTGTTTGATATGCCCGGCCAGTGACGAGGCCTCGGGATCAAAGAGCTTCACGCCAACCAGCGTGGCCAACTCAAATACCACACCGATTTCGCACTTCGGATCGCCTTTCTCGATGCGCTGGAGCATGCTGCGCGAGATACCGGCGCGATCCGCCAGGTCTTGTGCGGTAAGCTTGCGCTCTGTGCGGCCAAGGCGGATCAACTGCCCCATCAGTTTGGTGGCCTCTTTGGTATAGCGCGAATATGTGCGGGGTGCGGATTTTGGCATTTTTAGTCTATTTTATTGATCTATATATGAGACTTAATCGATATTTATGGGTTGTATATGGTTCATTTTAGCCGTATTGCTACTGCAGTCAAACATTAAATACTTGAAACTGTGTTGGCAAGGTGCATAGGGCGAGATTATTACTGGTAGAGCTAATGAGGACAGATTCGGCTAATTTATTCAAAAAAACAATCAAAAGGAAATTGCGACATATGGCCGCTAAAATCATAGAATAGACATCATCTATCAGGGCTAAAAACTAAAACATGGCTAGTTCAGAGCAAATAAAAGCGCTTTTACTCTCTCATCTTGCTAAAGATGACGAGCGCTTTTTGTCTATTGCCCTGCAAATGGCCGCACATGAGGCTCGTCGAGGTCACGGTAAGCTGGCGCAAGACCTCAGAGATATAGTTGAAAAGGCCAAAAAGCAGTATAAATCCACCAATTCTGCTATCCCTATTTCCAAAGGTCTAAAAGATGCCTCTGGTCTTCTTTATGCCACCACACCCCATTTCCGCCTCGAAGACCTCATTATCACAGATGAAGTCAAGGACAAGCTCCACAGAGTTATCCGAGAGCAGCGCCATTTAAGTAAGCTTAAAAACCATGGTCTTTCGCCTAGACGTAAATTGTTACTCGTCGGCCCTCCGGGTACTGGAAAAACGTTCACAGCGTCAGTGCTTGCCAGTGAGCTAGGTTATCCGCTATTTCAAGTTAGACTCGATGCGGTGATCACCAAATTTATGGGGGAATCATCGGCCAAGCTAAGGCAGGTGTTTGATGCCATTGAGGATGTCAGGGGAGTCTATTTCTTTGACGAGTTCGATGCTCTGGGATCCCAACGAACGACCCCCAACGACGTTGGAGAGGCACGCAGAATACTCAATAGTTTTCTGCAAATGATTGAGCAAGATGATTCAAATAGTTTGATTATTTGTGCCACAAATCATGCCGAAATATTGGATTATGCGTTGTTTCGTCGTTTTGATGACGTTATTCAGTACCAATTACCTTCTAAGAATGAAATCATAACGCTGCTTAAGAACAAGCTTTCACCTTACGTTGCGAAGAGGTTTCCGTGGGTCAAACTCGCAAACAAAGCTGAAGGTCTGAGTAGTGCAGAAATTACTTTAGCCGCGCAAGACTCGATCAAAGAGATGCTCATTCATGAGCATAAGAGCATTACACTAGCCATGGTGGAAGCCGCCGTTAATGACCGTCGTGAAATAAGCTATCAAAAACACCGATAAGGAGACGCGGTGGCTGACCAAAAGGATTTAAAGTCCCATTTTTTTCTTGGCAAAACTGGACAACCAGAACCCTATACCTCTACAGCAACTGGAGGTCCTAAGAAAAAGCAAATTCCAGAGCGAGATCGTCAACAACACGGTTCGGCTCTGCTGGGACAGTTACAGCAAATTCAAGGTGAACAGGCTGCAATAAAAACTGAAGCACAAGCCTATGATTTCGAGTCAGTTATTGGTGTACAGATTGAATTTGAAAGTTTCCCTGATATAGAGCTTGCGGTAGAAAGCTTGGCGAATGAGCAACAAAAGATCGAATTACTAAACGTCATACATCGAGGGAACAAAACATTTGCCACTATCTTTGTTCCAGAGTGAAAGCTCTCGGCCATTGAGAAAAAGCTTCAAAACTATCTTTCTTATAAGAAAAACAAGAATAACACCCCGATAGACCACCGAACACTTATTGATGCCATTCAATCATTTAGAACCGCTGCGCTGGAAGCTTTGTGGACTGATGATATAGATCAGCTCCCTGACAATCTTGAAGAAGAGTTTTGGTGGGAGGTATGGCTTCCTGTTCGTGGAGACCGGCAACGAGTGATCCAAGATTTCTTCCAGATTGCTAATGCGATACAGATAAAGGTATCTCAGGATGCGCTGATGTTTCCTGAACACTCCGTTATTCTGGCGAAAGGGAGTAGAAGTCAGTTTTCGCGGAGTAGCTTATTGCTTAATAACGTTTCAGAACTCCGCAGAGCAAAAGAAACGGCTGCTTTCTTTGATGAGCTACCTGTTGAACAGCAGCATGAATGGGCGAAGGAATTGTTAGAACGGACAGTGATTTCAGCTGTTATAGATGATACGCCCTATGTTTGCATCCTGGATACAGGAACAAATATAGGTCATCCACTCTTAGAAGGTATCATCAGCGAAGACGATCAATTCACTCTGGACTCAGATTGGGATAAATCCGATAGCCACGGCCATGGCACAGGAACGGCGGGGCTGGCGCTATGGGGTGACCTAACAACGGCCCTTGAAAGTGGCTCAGAAATTACTCTTTACCACCGCTTGGAGTCAGTAAAGTCACTGCGGTATCATGGAGATAATGAAGGAAAACATTTAGGGATCGTGACAGCAGATAGCGTTTCCTTGCCAACAGCGCAGTATCCGTTTAGAACAAGAATATTCTCAATGTCGCTAAGCGCAACAGACTCGCGCTACAGAGGTCGGCCTTCTGCGTGGTCTGCTGAGGTTGATAGCTTGGCCGTTGATTATCTAGGCGAGAATGAAAATCCGCGACTTATTATCCTATCTGCGGGAAATACTAACGACGATCTAGCAGGAATGGCAGATTATCCTGACCAGAACTTGTTACAAGATATACATGATCCAGGCCAAGCATGGAATGCGCTCACCATTGGGGCTCACACCGAAAAGGTTGTGATTACTGAAGATGATTGTCCTGAGTATACAGCGCTTGCACCCTATGGGGGACTGTCTCCTTTTAGCACAACATCGAAGATATGGGAGTCTTCAGCGCCAATAAAGCCGGAAATTGTGTTTGAGGGCGGGAATGTTGGAATAGACCAGTATGGTTGTGCGTCTATCCCAAGCCTTAGTTTGTTAACTGCTCACCACGACCCAACTACAAGGCTATTTTCAACTTTTCATGCAACTAGCGCAGCGACAGCCCTTGCCAGTAAATTTGCGGCTGAAATATATGCGCACTATCCTAAACTCTGGCCGGAAACAGTGCGTGCATTAATGGTTCATTCTGCAGAGTGGACAGACGCAATGTATGAACAATTCGCTGATGGAAGCACTTCAAGTCGGCAGGCTCAAAATAGAGTTCGTTGCGTTGGTTATGGTGTGCCTCATCTCGAAAAAGCACTTTGGAGTGCGAGCAATTCACTAGCTCTAATCATTGAAGATCAGTTACAGCCATTCGATAAAATCAAAGGGAAGATTGCGACCAGAGATATGCATCTACATGAGATACCTTGGCCAAAAGAATCTCTTCTGGCTCTTGGAGAAGAACAAGTCGAAATGACGGTTACCCTCTCGTATTTTATCGAACCAAATCCCTCTAGTCGTGGAGTAAAAGGTAAATATAGCTATCCTAGTCATAGCCTGAGGTTTGATGTTAAGCGCTCAACCGAGTCTCTGGATGATTTCAGAAAACGTATCAACCGTCAGGCGAGAGATGAAGAAGAGGGGAGTCCTGCGAAAACATCAGACCCTGATTGGCTACTTGGGTCTCAATTTCGTCACAAAGGTTCTATTCACAAAGATGTATGGACGGGCGCCGCTGCAGATTTGGCAGATAGAGGGAAAATAGCGATATACCCTGCAATGGGGTGGTGGAGAACAAGAACAAAACTCGAACGCTACAATAAATCAGCTAGATACGCCCTGATTGTATCAATCTCGGTTCCAAGTATAGATACTGATATTTATACGGAAGTCGCAAATCAAGTTGAAATTAAACAAGCTGTAGAAATTTAATATAGTGAGTAATAACGAGCTTGAAGCATTAAGAGCCGAAAACGCAAGACTAGTTTCCCTTCTAGAGTCTCATGGTATTGAATGGCGCATACGGAAAAATGAGCCTTCTCCACCTGAAAGGGAAATTTCACTAACAACTGAAGAAAAGATCGTACTCTTTCGCCGTTTATTCCGGGGCCGTGAGGATGTCTATCCAGTCCGCTGGGAAAACAAGGTGGGGAAATCTGGCTATTCTCCCGCCTGTGCTAACGAGTGGAAGCGGGGCATCTGCGAAAAAACAAGAGTTAAATGCTCTGACTGTTCTAAACGCTTGTTTCTACCTGTTACGGATCAAACGCTGTTTAATCATCTCGCCGGTAACCAAACTATCGGTGTGTACCCATTGTTGAGCGATGATAGCTGCCACTTTCTAGCGGTTGATTTTGATAAGGCTGATTGGCGGGATGACGCTAAAGCGTTTGTTCGTTCTTGCAGGGAGTTAAATGTACCGGTTGCTTTAGAAATATCCCGCTCCGGAAATGGTGCCCATGCTTGGGTTTTCTTTTCAACAACAGTTGCTGCCCGTGATGCCCGCCGTTTGGGCACAGCACTCATCAGTCATACCTGCAATCGAACTCGTCAGTTAGAGCTTGGCTCTTATGATCGCCTTTTTCCCAATCAGGATGCTATGCCCAAGGGCGGATTTGGCAACCTTATCGCGTTACCGTTACAGAAACAGCCACGTGAAAGAAATTGTAGTGTATTCGTTGATGATGCTTTTAAACCTTATCCTGACCAATGGGCGTTTCTGGCATCCATTCAGCCGATGAGCTTTCAGGATATTGAACCAACCATCTTGCTAGCCACCGGTAATACGCATCCGCTGGATGTGACCTTTATCAGCGATGAAGATTTGAAGGAGCCATGGAAACGCCCCAATGTAGACGCAAAGAAACTCACCGATCCCATGCCGGAATCCATTGAAGTTACGCTGGCTAACCTTGTCTACATTGCAAAAGCACCTCTGCCACAACCCTTATTAAACAGGTTGATTCGTTTGGCGGCCTTTCAGAATCCAGAATTCTACAAAGCACAAGCAATGCGTTTTCCAGTATGGGATAAACCAAGAGTCATCGGTTGTGCAGAGAACTTCCCCCAGTATATTGGCCTACCTCGTGGATGTGCTGAACCGGCAATAGAGTTACTTAAAGAACATGGTATTC
>JARRQF010000213.1:0-6803 GCA_037382065.1 Candidatus Thiodiazotropha sp.
TCACGAATTTTATCGCGACTTCAAAAAGAGTGACCTATCGGTTTAAAAATACCATGGAATATCTCACTCAAATATTGGCACATAATCGAAAATCATGATGCGGTTCGTGCCTCACCACACCCTACGGCTTTTGCGAATACTTGTGGCATGCTTTTACAACACCCTCCGGGGGGAGAAGGGACGTTCTTTTTTAGCTTGTCCATTGTCTGGAACTATTTTCTTCTCAACAGTCGTGCCATTCACGCTGTAGCCTAGCGAACCCCCCATGCCGAATAGGGTTGAGAATATCAATAGACCTTGCAGGTTGATATCTGTTTGGCACTCCGCCTATTCGAATCCTCAGCAAGCCATTCAGTCCCTTACCACCCGATTCATTAAGCATTCTGGTTGGAATCAGCCAGCTTACGGTGGTGCTCTTCCACCAATACGGGTCTCTCACAAAAGGTATTGAAGCTGCCGGGGGTAGTTTCACCGTATGTGAATGATTGGCACGATGGATGCACAATGGTAATCAGGTGCCGACCGGTGCCTCGATAGGACGACAAAAAATAGGAGAAGGTGTTTCCATGAATTTGAATCACAACCCGGTGGCGTCGGAACAGCCAACCCTATTTATCCTGTTAGGTGCCGCAGGCGACTTGGCGCAGAGACTGGTGGTTCCGGCGCTCTATGAGTTGCACCTGAATCACACCTTGCCCAATGAGCTGCGCATATTGGGTGTGGATCGGGGTGACATGAGTGTCTCTGAATTATCCAATCGGCTACGTGCGGGTTGTGAAAAGCATGCCCGGTCAGGCAAGCCTTCCGACGCGGATTGGCAGAGGTTTAGTGAACTGCTTGATTACCAATCCTTGGACCTTATGGACGGCGCCTCTTATCAGTTTCTGGTACCGCGACTCGAAACACTCTCATCCACTTTCAGTGTGCCGGTACAACGCATCTTCTACCTGGCCACCCCGGCTTCGATATTTGCGGTGGCTGCGCAGGGCCTCGGTGCCGCCGGCTTGGCGGCAGACCGCCAGCGCACTCGGTTGGTGGTTGAAAAGCCCATCGGCTACGACCTGGAAAGTTTTCGCCAGATCGACGCGCAGCTCAAACAGGCCTTCGATGAATCACAGCTCTACCGCATTGATCACTACCTTGGCAAAGAGACGGTGCAGAACATTCTGGCACTGCGCTTCGCTAACCCGATGTTTGAACCCATCTGGGATCGGCGCTACATCGATCACATCACCATCACCGTGGCAGAAAGTCTTGGTGTGGAGCATCGTGGGGCTTACTACGAACATGCAGGAGCCCTGCGCGACATGGTGCAGAACCATCTGATGCAGCTGCTTTGCCTGATCGCCATGGAACCTCCGGCCAGTTTCGATGCGGACCGTTTGCGTGATCGCAAGATGGATGTGATGCGGGCACTGCGTCCGATAGCCAAGGATGCGGTATCTCGATACGCTTCTCGGGGACAGTATGGGACGGGGTGGATTAAAGGTGAACATGTACCCGCCTACCGGGACGAGGCTGGGGTGGATCCCAACTCACCGGTGGAGACCTTTGCCGCCTTGAAACTGTTTGTCGATAACTGGCGCTGGCAGGATGTGCCGTTTTACTTGCGGACTGGCAAACGCCTGGGTAAAGGCATCTCCGAGGTGTCGATCCGTTTCCGGCCGGTGCCGCACCAGGCCTACCCCTACAGCGCCGCCGAGGATCAACAACCGGCGCGCCTGGTTCTGCGGCTCAAGCCAGAGGAGGGGATTGACCTGAAGCTCAACGTCAAGGTGCCTGGTGCCCACTTCACCTTGACACCGGTGGATATGCGCTTCTCCTATCAGACCGCCTTTCGCAGACCAGTACCCACCGCATACGAAACCCTTCTATATGAAGTCATGGCCGGTGACCAGACTCTGTTTATGCGTGCAGATCAGATTGAGGCGGCCTGGTTACTGTTGCAACCGGTGTTGGACGTGTGGGCCGCCTATCCAGCAGTCGATTTCCCCAACTATCCGGCAGGCAGTTGGGGGCCGGAATCCGCCGAGGGACTGATCAGTCGCGACGGGCGCAGCTGGTTAGCACCTACCTATCAGGAGGAGCCTCACGAGACGCTCCATACGGATGGACAACACCACAAGCAACAGAAGGAGTAAAGCGTACATTGCGTGTCACTACAGACAACAGTTTTTGGTGGTGACTTGAGTGGTTACCAAGTTACCAGGACAGTGAAACAGGCGTCGTGACCAGACTTCTGAATTAATCGCAGACTGGTCTTGCGAACGCCCCAACAAGAGGAGAGTCGTTATGAACAAACGAATCTTAAAACGCAGTCTCGTAACCGTCGCAGTTATTGCGGTAATCGGTGCGGTGGGGGTTGAAGCCTACAGTGCCGAGCAGGAGGCCGCGAAGTCTCCATCCGCCGCCAACACCACAGAAGAGACAGTGGTGATTACCGAAGCACCGGATCCCTGGCTCGCACTGCACGCTGACATGATGCGCATGCAGGCACAGATGGATCAGCTGATGAGTAGCAACATGCACCAGATGCAGATGATGGGTTGGGATACCCCAGCGAATCATTCCCAGGTGACTCTGAAGGACCAAGGTGATAACTATTTGGTCAAGGTAAACATACCTGGTGTGAATGAAAACAACATCGATATCAATCTCAACGGCCGTCTGTTGAGTCTGTCATCCCAGACCCAGGGTACAGAGCAATTGACTTCGGACCAGGGCAAGGTCACGCAAAAGGATCAGTATGTCAGCACTTATCAGCAGGCCTTCACTCTGCCAGGGCCGGTTAAAGCCTCCGGGATGAAGACCCAGTTTCAGAATAATAGCCTGACGATCACCATCCCCAAGGCGACTTCATGACCTCTTGGCATTAGGGATTGATTCGCTTCAAAAACTGTCGGATGTCATTGTACGTCTGGCAGTTTTCAGTCTTGCATTTCTCTCTCCATATCCGTTTTAAATAAAATAATATTATTATCGGTTTTTTAAGCGACTGCCTTTATGTTTTCGTAGGGCGAATAGCTTTGAATTGAATGCCACTTTGCTTTTGATCGGATTTTCCCATAGGGGCCAATGGTCAGGCTAACATGGGCAAAAGTTTTGGGGAACTATTTATCCTCCAATACTTCCAATAACGGAGGAGGAGGTGTACTTATGCCACTAATAATGAAAAAGGAGATAAATTCATGCCACGTCTTTTCAAATTCCTGACCACCCTCTTATTTAGTACCTGCATCGCCTTACCTCTACAGGCTGATATATCCGCTGAAAACCTCCCTAGCATGGGAAATCTTGCCATGATGATCAGCAAGACAGCTCAGGCGGATGCAGAGAAAGCTATTGACAACAAATCAGCCAAGATCAGCTCTGGGCTACCAGCACCCGACTCCTCCCGAGGCCGGACTGCTAATGAACTAGCGGGTTACCTGAGCAATAACTCGAAGGAACTTCGGCAACAGATGCTTGAGGCGTTCGATGGTGGGCGTACCGCTTTCGAAACCTATCTGAGCGATGCGAATTTCGATACGAAGGATATGGGCGTTGCCTACGCAGCCTGCTTTATCTCCCTCTGGGAGATGGCATCATATAAGGAACTGCCGAAGGAAGCTTCGTTCCGGGCAGGCAAGTTTCTAGTCTATACCCTTCGCAATATCGGTGATCAGTATGCGTCGATCGGCGAAAAGGAGAAAGCCTATGCTTATGACTGGCTGATGACCACACCAGTCGCCTATGTCTCACTGATCAAGGGTTTCGAAAACGAAAATCGGACAAAAGAAGCTGAGATGCTGCGCAAGCACGCCGGCCAGCTGTTCCTTGAAGCCTTCAAATTCCCCCATGATACGATCACCATCAGCGACAAGGGGGAGCTAGGTGTTGATGTGCAGCGCATGGCAGCCTACCAGAAGCGGATTGGAGTGGATGCTGACTGGTAAGTCTCTGGCCAACAACAGAATTCCCTCACCCCACCTATTTGCGTTCGTCTCCTTTTCACCAAAGGGGGTGGCGAAAAAGTCGTGGGGTCACCATCATCCTAAAAAGATCAGTTGGAGAGCGTGAAGAGTGCACTTGTGGTGGTGCAGGGCAAGGGTCGCTCCTGCACATCCATGCACAGCGCGCAACAACGCGGAATAGCCCGCTATTCCAAATCAGAAAGGCATTCGTTTTACTTAAAGCGTGTTTTTTTGACCGGCGTGATGAAAAATAGGGTGAGATACAGGCTTAGAGAGATGATCAGTATCCATTTCGCGGCATGGTAGAGTGAACGAATTCGTTTATTGGCTTTCTGAATGATTTCAAAATGCTCTATATAGATGGTTTCGCAGGCCCCGTTACCACTATCTGTCCGAACCGTGCTGGTACCCCGATTGAAGCCGTTGGATGGGTTCTCGTATTCTGCCAGTAGTCCCTCCATTCGAATGTGGTCACCGGTTTCTGTTGACATTAAAAGGTGCTTGAGCTCGCTATCATCCGTTAGTACATGGTTGTTAGAGAGTTGCTCACCTTTAAAACGTAAGCCGGTCTCAGCGTCATTCCAGGAGTACCAGCAGGTCCAAGTGCTATTTTTAAATGACATCTTCTGGTAGACGCCGCTACCAATGTTATCTCCCCAGATAACACAAAGATCCCTTACATTGAGAAAATCCTTCCAACTGCCTTGGTGGTAGATGTCGTCGAGGGCATCTGCGTTGTGATAGCTGACAACCACACCTTCAAGCTGATAGGAAAATTTAGGATTAATTATGTAGGATTCTCCACCTGCTTCGACACTGAAAGGTGATCGAGATGTCTTCTCCTGCTTGGGATCGGTCAGGCGATCCAGGTTATAGGCTTCCGGGTCTGGTAAATCGTCTTTGCTCGAAAAGGTGATTAGCATCACGGCTAGCGAGATGATAACTATCCATTTGCTGAGAGATTCTAAGAGGTGCAGCATGAGATTGGATGATTACCTATTTCCCCGGTGAATTCATGGCGCAGATGCTCGTGATCTCTATTCGGGCAATTCGAAATAGAAGGTGGCTCCTCTGTCCACCTCCGACTCCGCCCATACTGAGCCACCATGACGATGTATAATGCGTGCTACTGTCGCCAAGCCGATGCCTGTGCCTTCAAACTCGCTGTTAGTATGTAACCGCTGAAAGGCACCAAACAACTTATTTGCATATTTCATGTTAAATCCGGCCCCATTGTCATGTACATAAAAGAGTGTGCGACCATCCTGTACTAGCTTGCCAAACTCTATTTCAGCATGTTTACGGCGACTGCTGTACTTCCAGGCATTTCCAATCAGGTTATTCAGTGCGATTCCCAGTAGATGCTTATCACCATGAGCCTTCAGCTCTGGCTCAACTTGCCAGGTCACCGTACGGTGCGTATCACTCTCCTGTAAGTTACCCAACGCCCGTGTCGCCATCTCGCTCAGATCCACCAGCTCCACACTCATCTCCAGTCGTCCCAGGCGAGAGAGTCTTAAAAGATCATCAATTAGATCTCCCATATGCTTTGCAGCTCTTCTAACACGTCTTAGATAGTCATGCCCCGTCTCATCAAGATGCTCTTGATACTCCTCTGTCAACGCCTGACTAAAGCCATCAATGCTGCGTAACGGTGCACGCAAGTCATGGGAAACTGAGTAGTTAAACGACTCCAGCTCTTTATTGCTTCGCTCCAACTCAATTGTACGCTCATTAACTTTCTTTTCGAGTGAGCGGTTATATTCATCTAGCTGCCTACGTGAGGCCTCTAAATTATAGGTCATCTGGTTGAATGAGGAGGCGAATGAAGCGAACTCAGAACAGAATAGACCGTGCATCTCTAAACGAAAATTCAGATCTCCCTCAGATACCTTGACGACCCCAGTATTCAGTTGACTGACAGCACTGAGTAAACGTTTTGTAATCAGAAGGGCAATGAGAAAGCCAAATAAGAGAAACATTACCACCATGGATAGATAAAAAAACCGAGTTTGAGCCAGTTGTAAATCCCACTCCTTTTCGCGACTCTCTATATGTTCCTGCAAGCGTTCCATGGAGAAACCGCAGAGCAGGATGCCCCATAGAGTCTGACCACTGAATACAGGGGTTACCACCTCCATTATCTCCCCCTGTGGTGCTAATAAATTTGATGTAGCATGGATTATCTTGACTGGCGAAGAGCCATTCGCAGCATGGGCAAATTCACTATCCATCAATGCCAATGCCTGCTGATCCACGATCCCCTTAGGTGCAGAGCCAACCTGGTTGGGTCTATTGTGTGCCACCACTAAGCCAGCCTTATTGACAACCAGGCAATAGAGGATCTCCTCATCATCATTGGCTACCTGCTGTATCAGAGTGTTTAGAAAGCTAAAATCGTAACCAGCGACCGCTTGATGGGCGCTCATCGCCATACTGCGTACTTGAGATGCACTTCTTGCCTGCATAGCACTCTGTATGGCTTCAATATCAACCTTATGATCACGCTCGCGAAAATCGATAATCTGCTGCCAGAATAGTAGGCTGATTATTGCAAACATCAGCAGCAATGCGAGGTTCATCGATATCAGATAAACCTTGATCGAGGGCAATTTTCCAGTTCCAGGCATGGGCTAAGTCTGTTTTAGTCTCCTTGGAGTTTAGGTACCAACTTGCGCTATGTCACCTAAGAATCCATTATTTATTGATAATTCGCAACTGCTCTCCTAGCTTAGCAGAATAGCCCGAAAACCCTCGCCCAATGCGGGCGGGGATGAAAGGGCTAATCAGGCGTAGCCTGATTTTCTACATACTTACGCCAGGTCTCAATCGTTGCTCCACCTGCCGAAC
>JARRQF010000214.1:0-6736 GCA_037382065.1 Candidatus Thiodiazotropha sp.
ATACTGTTTAATCTGAGCATGATATTGCTTGGATTCATGCTTTTTTTGTTCAATAAAAAGCGCATGCTGAACTTGAAGTTCGCGATACTTTTTCTCAAGTGACTCAGCATTTTTCATGACAACTACTATACCAAATAAGGCTGATAATTTCTCGTATAAATTATGAAAATAACGTCCTCTAAACTGACTCGTAATGCAAGCGCGGCTGAGTGGGTAATGATTCGAGGGATAATCCTTCCAGTAACCACCTCAACTCACGCTCTGAAGAGAGCAAGGTGTCTTCTGCATCCTTTGGCCACTGGAAACGCCCTTTCTCAAGTCGCTTATAAAACAGGCAGAATCCGTTTTTATGCCAATACAAAACTTTGATCTTGTCACGTTGACGATTACAGAAGGCGAACAGAGCGGGTTTGAATGGATCGAGTTCAAAAACCTCTTGTACGATCAATGCCAGGCCATCAATCTGCTTGCGCATATCGACCGGATCGCGAGCTAAATAGACTTGCGTTTGATCGTATAGACTCAACATGACTGAAGCGCTCTAATCCAAGATAAGCAACCTGCGGCATCCAGGGGTTGATCAAAGGCTATGGTGATGCCATTTACGCTGACAGAACGTGCTAGCCCCTTCTGGGTGGTTAGCTGTTTTGATGATGGGGCTATCTCAAAAAAAGCAGGGGGCGATTCTGAGCTGGAAATCTGTGCGGGCTGCTCTTGATCAAATCGCCTTATCCAGTTGGCAAAGGATGAGCGAATGATCCCATGCTGTTTACAGTAATCTGATTGACTCAGGCCGCTAGATTGCCAGGCATGGTAATGCTCAAACCACCACAATCTAGGATGATAGGTGCCACGACGGGCGTTCGCTGATCTTTGGCGAGGCTTTTTTGCTGAGTTGCCGGACATGATATTCGCTCCTGTTAAATAGAGCGGATAGCTTGGTGAGAGAATTTTCTTTTGGAAAGGGGGTCTTTGGCCGGATGTTTACAGAGCAATGACTAAACGGTGACTGTCCTCGTAGTATCGCTACAGATTTTGCCCCGATCCCAATATTTTCTGCTATTGCATTTATTGCAATCGTTCCAGCGTGGATTTTTTACAACGATGATAGGTTCTGGTTCCAGGCCAACCCCACTCTTTATCTGGGTTGGCTACGATAATTTCATCGTGGCTAACCCACTTGATTCTTTCATCCTTAAAGACATTCATGATGTCGTGCAAACCACGATAGGGGATCATTTTTATCGAATTGCCGATCACGATGGGTCTGCGTCTACCAGGGCGTTCGTCCATCAGAAACCAGCCGCTTGTTTTAGGGGCATCGCAATCAACCGCCCAAAAATGAGATTTGGTCTTGTCATAAGTGTAGGATGCTTGGGTAAGAGGCACATTGGGATAGTCGGCATCCGGCTCATCACACGGGGATATGGGTATTCTCTCGCTGACAGCCAAATAAACATTGTCACCGATTTCCATGTTTGGCGGTGCTTCCGTATTGATGCGCTGGTCCTTATAAAATGCGACGATCATCTTATCTTGCTCCAAGCGGTAAGCTAGATATGATTTGTATCTATGAGAAGTGTTTAATAAGGTCATGGTGCCTCTTTGATCACTATGATCATACTCTTCAAGATAAGTAGACAAGAGGTTACAGCTGTTCCGCTCAACCTTATAAACTCTGCCATCCCGTCTGAATATCATCTTTTTCCCTTGTTCATGAACTGTTTTCGACTCTAAAGGACGGAAAGCCTCCCACCAGCCATTGAGCGTCGTATCGGCCGGTACTAAGTTGCTGGCTAGAAGCATAATGGCGGCACACAGGCTAAATGAGATGCGCGTGAGTGGTTTCAATGTCTTGTCCTCTAGAGAGCTAATGGGGGCGGAGTTCAATGTTGCCTACTAGCGAGCAGATTCGACTTGTTTCCTCCTAGGACTGAGGATGCTGATAGGTGCGACCACATCGCATCATTCAGGGGCGATCGTGGTACACGGGCATCATCGGCATTAAGGCCGATATAGATTACATTGCATTCTCTTCGGCGATCGGTTGAGAACCACAATATCCGGCGTCACGGAGGAACGCACAATTCCGGCGGAGGAAGTGGATGCGTTGTTAAGGTATAAGGAGAATAACCGCTATCACCCATGTATATCAAGGCAGAAAACTGGGGACTGAATCATCTGTCTATCCGACCTCAATCCATTCAATCTACCGAATTTTAGGTTGAATCCGCCCTCTTCCACAACCTTTCTGGCCTTCCGGCATAGTTCAGGCAACAGGCAGCCTATCTTTCTGTTGCTGTGCCGCCTAGAGAAGTGTGAAACCCATAACGATACAAACCAGTCTGAATCGGGTGAGGCCCGTGCTGCAGGTAGCAACGCGGAGGGGTGCTCTAAAATGCCTTTAGCTTGTAAGTGACAAAGGATCTTGTCGATGGCCGGTGGCGCTGCTGCGAAGTCTTATCATCACGCTCATGTGGCTTGGATCCTTTGCCACGTTTGGCGGGCGTTACATCTACTCGGTGTTTGCTGTTGGGCGCAAACACGCCATGACAAAATCATCTGGAATGATTTTGGACAGCTTCAGCTGGCCCACGAAGTGGGTGAGTATCAGGGAAGATACGAACAAACCGGGTCAGGTTCACTCTCGGTTTTGGCACCAGCGCCGCCAGCTCAGAATCTATTTCAAGGGTAGATAGACATCCGTTACCTGCTCATGTTCTGGTACATCTGGCACCCGCTTCAGATAGTGAAAGAAAACAGGAAAATCCCGCAGCTCCTCACCACTCTCTGGCAACCAATCACGATATATGGGGTAAATACTTTCACTAATGCGATCGGTTGAACCAATATGGCGAACCGTTGCACAGCGCCCTCCAGGAATTCGTTTCATCATGATTCCCTGAGGATTCGATGGCACTTCTGAATCGATCTCTCCGCAGATATCGAAGCGAAAGGATTCAGATGGTGTATTTGCGGGATCACTATAGGGGATACCGAATGTCCGACTGGTAGCAACAGGCGAGAGTCCACTCTGTTTACGCCAATCGATAAACACCTTTACTGACTCAAGTATCCGCTCAGGTGCACCACAGTGCTCCAACACCGCAATTCGGGTCTCTTCAAACTTCACAATCTCAACTTTCACCGTTTTTCTCCTGTCTCGTTCAGGTAGTTGCATGCGCTCATTCCAGGGCTGCCATGCTGGTTTTTTTCTGAATTGAGAAGGGGTTTGTCCAAACTGTTTTTTGAAGGCCCGCGAGAAAGACTCAGGGTTTTCAAATCCAGCCTCCAAACCAATGTCGATAATCTGTCGATTCTCGCTGAACACCAATTGATAGGATGCCTTTCTTAGCCGAAGCAATTGAATATAGCGGGTCACACTGACACCAACATAGGCGGAAAACTGTCGCTGGAAATGGAAACGTGAAAAGTTGGCTACAGCACTCAAACTATCGATTGACAGATTCTCATCAAGATGCTGTTCAATGTAATCGAAAACACTATTAAACCTCTCCACATAGGCTTGAGTCTGCTTGTCATTCACTTCAATACCCCCCTCAATCAGGCAGACACTTTAGTGTGATTCACAGATCCTTGCCTGACCGAGCGTGCTCACCTCTCTGGCAACAAGAGCTGAGCGCAAGGCGCTGCGTAGGCGCTCTACCACCAGCTCACCAGTGTTGTTATTGCTGAGCAGGACCAACTCCACATCGGGCAAGGGGGGTAACTCCTGATCGAGGATATGTAAATCAGGTTCCAACCAACGCTCAGTACGCACGCCAACACCAAGACCGGCTCGCAGGGCAGCTCGCATCCCCGCAAGACTCGGCGTTGAAAGTGCAATGCGCCAAGTGCGGGCTATGCTGTCCAGGGCATTAAGTACCGCATTGCGGAAAATGCAGGGTCCGTTAGAGAGAATCAAAGGGAGTGGTTCAGCTGCGACAATCGAAAACTCGGGCGATGCGACCCAAACCCGGCGTAAATGGTCAATAACCTCACAGTTGACCCCATTCTGCAGCTCACCAGGTTCCTGAAAGACAACCGCCAGATCGAGTTTACCGCTCCCCACCTGATCCTGTAGCTTAAGATTGGAGTCCACCCGAACCTCAAGCGCCACACCAGGATGGAGACGGGAGAAGTGGGCCAATAGATCAGCTAGCCCTCCGTCGGCCACCTCTTGCGCCGATCCCAGGCGTACCTTGCCCTGCAGACGTGTATCAGCTAATGCTGCCAAAGCTTCATCGTTGAGAGCAAGCAGTCTTCGTGCATAGCCAAGCAATAACTCACCACGCTCTGTGAGCGCTACGCGGCGGGTGTTGCGCTCAAGCAGAGGGGTATCCAGTCGCTCTTCGAGACGTTTGAGCTGTTGGCTCACTGTTGATTGGGTGCGATGCAGTCGTTCAGCGGCACGCGTGAAGCCGCCTCCATCCACCACAGCAACAAAGGTTCGCAGTAATTCAAGTTCCAGATCACGGGCCAATATATTCATATTTCTAATAAGTGGTATTCATATTATTCGTTTAACTAATCAACCATCTAAGACTAGGCTCTTATCTCTCACAAGGTCAAGGAGATAAATATGCCTTACATAGAAGTGACGATCGATCCCACGCCAACACCGGAGCAGGCCACTAAGCTTGCCGCTGGTATCACCGAAGCCCTGCAAAAGGAGACCCATAAGCGCCCTGAAGTTACGGCTGTGCGCATCAACAGTCGAGAAGCACTTCTCTGGACCATCAATACAGCCAAACTCCGTCAGACCACTGCCTATATGGAGATCAAAATCACCCAGGGCACTAACAGCCATGAGGAGAAGTCATCGCTTATTGCCCGTCTCCACCAGTTGCTGCTCGATACGCTTGGTGAGTTAGAACCTGCGAGCTACATCGTTCTGCATGAACTACCAGCTGAGAATTGGGGCTATGCAGGCTTGACTCAGGCACACCGGACAATTCAACGAGGAGATTAGACATGAATGCATTAAAGCTCTACGACCTAGATCGTTCCGGCAACTGCTACAAGGTGCGACTGCTACTCGCCATACTGAAACTGGACTATCAACCTATACCAACCGATATCCTTGCTGGGGAGACAATGACACCCGCCTTCAAGGATCTCAATCCACGAGGGCAGGGCCGGTATTAATCGATGGAGAAAATATAATCTGGGATTCAATGGCGATCCTAGTCTATCTGGCACGTCAATATGGTGACAAAAACTGGTTGCCAAAAGAGCCATTAGGTGAAGCACGAGTGATGCAATGGCTCGCGGTTTCTGAAAACGAACTGCTGTACGGATTGGCCCGTGCCCGTGCGCAAATACTATTCGACCGTGGATATGATCTTGGCCAATGTCATCGCGATGCCCTCCCAGGGCTGGAGGTAATGGAGCAGCGCCTGGGAATAAATTCATGGCTGGCGGCAGACCATCCAACGATTGCCGATATTGCCTGTTATCCCTATGTCGCATTAGCCGGAGAAGGCCACTTTTCTCTCGAATCATTTGAGTCGGTCAGGTGTTGGTTGAAACGACTTGAAGGAATTGCAGGTTGGATACCAATGCTCGATTGATTATCCTAAAAAGATCAGTTGGACAGCGTGACTCACCCAGTAGGTAAATATGACCATCGAAGCTATTTTCTTCGAAATCAGGAGCCTGCTATTAGTAGGTACATGCCAAGTATGCCGTATCGCCTTGCTGATCTGTTACCCAATACAGCATAGCGAGAAATGAGCGTCGCAGCTGTTGGCAATCAGGTGAAGCGCCGTGCTATGTGATATAAACCTGAATCCGTGGACCCAGCTTAAAGCACTGTTTTGTATTATCAATGATGAGCATAGATAAGCCCCGATTCTTTAACCTTAATAAATAATTCCTGGTGCTCTTTAGCTAACACCTTTAGCCTGCGCTTTTTATGTGGCTTAACCATTGCCACTGCTAAAGTAATTGACGCCAGTTCTGCTATGCGTTTGTTGTTAGACAATTTCAATTTGTTTAGTCTGGCAATGTTTTTCTTAGAAATATTCGACTGATTCATAAACCCGAATATTTCATCTTCTTGATCAATTGATTCTATTTCTTCTATTGGCTTTCTTGAGCACTCTTTACATATATGATTCTTGTGCCCTTTGCCAGAGAACTTTTCATTTGGCTTATCACAGCCGCAAATTCTACAGTAATGCCCCATCAATCTCTCTTCTTTGCACTTACATAGCATTCAAGGCTATCGGCGCTCTGCCGCCTTTTCGACGGAGCGTCCATATTGACCACAGGGTTAGACTATTTATCCTCTCGCACCAAACAAAAATGCTGGCTGACTCTTATACCTTAGGACCCCTTAATAGCATCTCCCCCATAAGCTCTGATACAACCCTATCTTCAGCAATTTTGTCATTCTCAAAGCGGGTAACAACCATATCAACCCATTTCACCTTTTTTCCTGAAGGTGGTATACCCTGCATCTCTACTTGATGCGTACCTGTTAACGTACGCTGCCAGACGATAGTATTAGCATCCTGTGAGAGAATTTTGACTTCTACGATGCGTATATCTGGAATAGCTATACGAAGGTATAAGGAGAATAACCGCTATCACCCATGTATATCAAGGCAGAAAACTAGTGTGGTGCTTCATACAAATTGACGATGATAGAAGCCTGCTCAGGCCAGGAGACAAGGCGCAATGCGCAGGGAATGGCTCGCCCTTTTCAAGCATTGCAACGCAGTATCCTGGC
>JARRQF010000215.1:0-11926 GCA_037382065.1 Candidatus Thiodiazotropha sp.
TCCCTCCCGGGAGAAGGACAGGATGAGGGGATAGAAAACCATGATGCGGTTCGTACCTCACCACATCCTACGTTTCATCCCTTAATGGTGGGGACAGAACCCCACCCTACGACTTTTGCAAATATTCGCTGCATGCTTTTACAACACCCTCCTCCCAGGAGAAGACAGGATAAGGGGATAGAAAACCAATCACACATACGAAATATCTTTCCCAGCCAAACCTAAATACTTCGCAATATTTTTATGGTGATTTGTTTCGATTATGCATGAAAACTAGTCTTTTGTAGTGCAATTGCCCTGACACTTTAACCGAGCAATCATCTGCGATGATAGTACAATAGCTCCCTACTCCAAATACCCTGCCTATCTCTTCTAATATCTGAGCTGAGTTCTCCTGACACAACTTCATCGCTATCCAAGGCGGGATATTTTGCTTCCTCTCCCTCGATGCGCTTGATAGATAGACTTCTCTGTGCAACCATAAAACACGCCACCTGACTCACTATCTCCCGCATCGATTTAACCTCAACGCCCCCTTTCTTCGTTACCTCCTGCCCCCAAATACTCGCTTTAGTAAAAGCGCTATTCGCATATTATTTGAAATCTGTCTTTTCTTATTCACATAATGTTTTCACAAGGTAGATCTTAGTAGAGTAATTGAATGTATAAAGCCAGCTCACCACGAGTCTATTTCTATCGCTATATCACTGGATATAAATCAGTGGCTTACGTAAGAAACAATCTATATATTCAAGGAAAACGTATGTTACGCTTAATCATAATATTTATTACATTGTATGCACAATCTTTATATGCAGGCACTATAAGTTATAGCAAGGAGTTATCTCCCGATAGCACCTGTACACAAAGCGCCAAATGGAATCAACTGGAGAATGCTATAATCAAAGATGGCTCTGGAATAACAATAAACGCTATTGATAACGAATATTCATTTGCTTATCAAGACTCTTTTCCAGCTTTAGAGGCAGGAAAAACATATTTAGTTAGTCTTGAATTTAAAGACTACCAAGGGGAAGGGAATTTTGAACTTTCAACTCATGGGAGTAATGCGAATCCTCAGCTTACTTTTGATGCTAAAAATGGAATTCAAGAGCATCTTTATAGGCCAGCTATTACGGAAGCTGGCTATGGGGTAAAGAGACAATATGGAGTAGGAAATTTATCGGCTACACTTAAAAGTTTTTCTGTAAAAGAAGTTAACCCTATACTTGATGCAACTCTTTACACAGACAAACCAAGTGAATATGACTCTAGTTTTCCAACTATTAGAATTATATATGGAAAGGAGCTATGGGAAGCTGGTGAATCATTGGATTCTCCTGACATAGAACCAAACATAGAAAAAATTAAAGAGGTTGCAGCTAGATTACCAAAAACTGATACGTGGGATAACAAATATATACTCGATATTGAAATTAAGCATTGGATAAGTTGGAGTAATGATGAAAATATCGCAAATAGTGCAATAGATAATCTTATTACTATTATTCGAACACTAAAAGAAGCAAGACCAGACCTGGAATTTGGTTTTTATGACATAATTCCGCATCACAACTATTGGGGGGTTGTCGGGGATCGGTTAGCTCTAACTCAATACATGAATAGTGCAAATAAAAGAATTGAACGACTGCTTCCTTATGTAGACTTCCTGGCACCTGAAATATATGCTGCTGATGACAATCAAGAAAAATGGAAAAGATTTGCAGAGTACACCCTGAAAAGAGCACAGGAATATTCTGGAAACAAACCTGTTTATGCCTTTGTGTGGCCTCGATATAATGACGATAGCAAATTACATGAGAATCTATCTGATGAATATTGGAAGCTTATGCTAGAAACATCAAAAAAATATGCTGATGGTACTCTAGTATGGGGAGGCTGGGACATGAAGAATAAAAAACGGATGATCTTTAATGAAAATGATCGTTGGTGGATAGTATTAAAATCATTTATAGAATAACTGAAGTTTCACGATTTTTTAGAACGAATAAGGTCTGTGGCTGGGGGCTACATATTTTAGTGGGGATTTGCGTGAATCTAGGCAAACCCTAATAAAAATACCCCTACCTGCTGGTCTCTTTGGGGTGAATATCAGGCAAACGTATCGGTGCCCCGCTCTATGGCCATTCCAAGTTTTTTAAGACCCACTAACGTGCCCAGCCCCGACATAAAAAGCCATAGTGCTGAAGGCAATGGCACCACCGCTGGGGAACTCTCTCTTACTAAGAAGCTTCCCATGTATGGAAAACTCTCGAACTCCGTTAATGTTCCATAGGATTGGAAGGCGAAAGAGTCCGCATTATAGTTAGTTCCAACCACAGAGTAGATATGCGACTCAGATGAAGATGCCAATATACCGAAGGTCAATTCCCACATAACGCCAGTCCTATCGGGTTCTCGGTACGTTTGACCAAGAAGAGAGGAAAGGGCACCGCTTGCGAGATAGTTGGGGTTTTCATAATTCCAATATCCCCAGATATTTCCTTGAACGACGCCGGCATTTGAGAATAGCACGGTAACTTCCTCTTCTGTAGCGTACCTAAAACCAAAATTAGTTGTATATCCTCCGAATCCAGAAGCAACTTCGGCATAAGTTCGGCCTGCAGTCAATGGCGCGTCTAACCATGAAAGCCCTGTGGCACTATCGTATGTAATCAAGCCGTCTCCGGAAGCTGACAAGTCTTGACTAATCAAAGCCGCGTTCGCACTCGTGATAAAAGCTAGTACGAAAAATGTAGTGATCAATTTCAAGGCTCGATTTCTAGAGATTCTAAACTGCGATTTCATAACCTGCCCTCCTTAAAGTACTAATTGCCCTTTTCTAATCATATTAGTCTAGACACCCATTTCAATATCAACAAAAAAATAAGATATCTAGTGAAGAGTTAGAATATCTACAATATCAAGCGGATGATCAGATAAGAGAATCAGAATAATGCCATTTCACTATTTACTTCATGCTTAGCTCATTGCTATTTCTATATAGCGTTTATTATTCAATGTTTCATTTAAATTTTATTAGTGTGCAATATGTGATTCAAATCAAAACTCTGCTTATACAATAGGATTAAAATTCTCAATCGTATACGTAACTTTTTTTCCCACTCTATCGACTTTCAGTACAAGAAGTTGCCTGTTCGATATATGTGAAAGTTACTTCTCTAAATCAGATATGGGATGATCTGGTATGGTTAACAGCAAACAGACGAGCACAGATTCTTTGCCTAAATCTGAGGCAAGAATTTCCTGTAATCAATCAAATAACGAAACTATTCAACCACCTGAACCTCTTGGGTGAATCACGCTACAACATGAATGGCACGCTTATGGCGGCGTTGCAACTCCTTGGAATAGCGGGCTATTGTGCGTCGTTGCACGCCGTGCATGGATGTGCAGGAACGACCCTTGCCCTGCACCACCACAAGCGCACTCTTCACATTGTCCAACTGATCTTTTTAGGTTGAAGCCCTGAAAGGGAAGTATATGGCCACCAATTTAATGCTGATTATTTAAAAACGGCAACTAACCCTATGAATGTGATTTGCATCAAAATTTCATCCTATAGACAGGAATACAATCAGTACATTAATTAGCAGCCCCAAATAAGCTAATCACTACATTTGTAACACAGGCGAGGCTTGCTTGAGTTAATGTAGGACCTGTCAACACTACTTGAACCGGCTCTGTCGAGCCTGAAAAAGCGCCAATCTTGGCGTGAGGAGCACGGTTTGGTTATTCCAAATAAGAGACGAATAATAACGGGGGGTACTTTTTCAGGCTCAATGCCCCAAATTGATAAACCACTGGGGAGTGGGTCTGTTTTTCCGCCCAGCGGCGTTCTCATTCGCTCATATAGACTCGCTATACATCACTCGTTATTCCTTGCTGAACAAAAAACTGTCCAAGCTAAGCTGGTTCAATTAATAGAGACTTACTCAAAGGCCCATTAATCTATTGGTCATGGGCCCCGCTCTACTACAGAGACACATACTCACCGAATAATCTACCGGTAGTATGTTTAAGACAATCCCAATATGGCTAAAGGAGTATCTTACTATGGGTACATATTTAGAGAATCGCCACTGGATTAACACAGATACGAGAAAATATTCATTTCACCCAAGCGGTCGAAAACCGACCGTTGAAGCATACGTGGGTTTTAAAAGACATCTCTTAACCACCAATTTTTATACCCACCATGGATCAGATGACAACACAGGCATTAACAGCAAAGCAATTGGCCTTAGATTTGAGATAGGTACGGACAAAACCTTAAAATTCAAAGCACCTGCGAGATTAACGGAACATTTCCCAGCCGTGAAATCTCTTCTGGATAATTTATCATTAAAACTTGAACTCAATGCTACCGCTTCTGTGGAGAGGTTGTATTTTATCGAAACAGGTGAACATAAGCTTCAAATATCCCTTGAATTCGAAGCATCAGCAGAGATTGCCAGGGATATGCAACAATACCTATTAGATAAAGGCGCAATTAACCCTAACTTACCGATAGATATTAATATTGAGGGCACAAGGAACATTACGTGTTCGGCAACCATACCTTTTACTGATGAATTAAGCTTGTTAGTTTCGAATGATGGAAAAAGAGTAGATCTCGCCACTGGATTAATAAAAAGTTGCTTTCAATCGATTATGCATGACCCTTCTGATGTGAGCACGCATCGTCTCTGGGGTGAGTCTATTCGTTCTCAATTGCATGAAGGTTGGATTTTCTCATCTAGTAGAGAGAGTACCTTCACCGGTGAAACCGAAATACCTGACATCGTTGGTGACAAAGTGGGCACCATTACAAATAATGTTGTTTCCGTTAAAATGGTAAATGGCCTTATTGTTATGGATCACTTTCCCTCATCAGGGACTGTTATTGATAGCTACTTGAGCAAAGTGGAATGGGGCATAGAAACACTAAATTACAATCCAGAAGAGGGTTATAGAAATTTTTATATTGGCGAAAATGCAGATATATGGAACGCACGACAAATAGAAACATATGCCTATCTCGTGCTAAAGGACGCGCTGAATCATCATGTATATAATCCCGACAGCCCTAAAACTCAACAAGAGATAACTGACACCATATGGAAAAGCATTAATGTCTATGTACAGACATTAAAAAAGATGAATAATGCCACTGAAGCACCGCCGATTGTTATGGAGGCAGTGAGGGAAATCGATAAAGCTGTTGCATTATTCCAGACCAATCCTCTTGCCGCTATGACTATGCTCAATGAAACTCAATTTAATGACCCGGCGTTATAATCCTTTCGAAGGACAGGAGCTGGTCGCATTCAGCATACCTGAAGAGTGGCGCGCTGAAGTGCCTGATGTTGATGCAGGTGATTCCTCAGATTTCTATTACTTTGCCATAACTGATCATAATACAGTTGCTATTGACAATTTCGAGGATCACTACCCCAACATTGACCCGTCAGTGATTCGCGAAGTTTTCGGATACAGCGACCTTGAAGCAACATTTGGATCATTCATCGCCACCCAGATGTATCAGGGGGCGATCCAGCAATACTATGAACAGCGAATAAGCTATTCGGAAACACAACAAAGTGCAACCGTACCTGAATTACAAACCACAACGAATGAGATTAAACATGAAGTTGTGCAAGGCGATAACCCAGGTTTAGCGATCTACTATCAACGGATCGACCCCAAGGGTGAGGTATCCAATTTTCGCTATTTCTATCCTGATATCACAGATCGAAACGCGATCGACAGCGCCAATTTGCGCTATCGCGAAGAGCCCCTTACCGGATCGGGTTCGGGGACTCAATCCCTGCTACGAATAACCGAGCGGATGATTGACGGTAACTGGATCCACGCCACGACCACTGAGCTAAGAAACTACGGCAACTTTACCGTGATCAAAGAGAGCCCGGCAGACGATCCGGATCATTTCGATCTGGATGTGGCCATCAATTTTGGCTCTGAATCAGAACACAGTCTCTTTAGCAGTGGCGTCACCGCAGGGGCCATTGGTGCTCAATTGGGGTCATCCGTGGGCAACTTTATCTCGGGAGATGAGATCTGGAAACAACTAACGATATCACCCCTGCTATCCACGGTTGGCGAGAATCTCGCTGAGGCCGTCGCTATCAACGCGGTACAAAATAGCGGTGATCTCTCCGATGATGTACTTGATGTATTCAATAACGCCGACACAGAATTTCTTGGTCATTTAAGAGACGCAGCCGGTGGTGCGATCAGCTCCCTGGTGACCGCTGAGCTAATGCGGACCATCGATGCCGAAGGTCTAGGCGCTGACTTGGCCGCCACTGTTTCCAGTGCTGTGCTGGGCAAGATCAGCAACAACCTAATCACCATGGGCGTTAACGAACTAACGGGTGGCGCAACCACTGCCGCCCTGGGTAATACCACCAACCTGTTAAGTGGTGTGAACATTAACCTGGTGGGCAATGCTGTGGGTGGTTTCATCGGATCAAAGCTGGCCGAGCAGGCGCTGGCGGGTTACGACAGCGAAGAGGAGGCCATCGGCGCCCAGATCGGTGGTGCGGCGGCCGGAGCCGCCACCCTGTTTCTTGTCACCAGCGGACCAGTGGGTTGGCTCATCGCGGGGCTCTCCTCCTTCGCTGGAAATTTCTTAGGAGGCACCCTTGGTGATTTGATTCATTCGGCGCGCCCGGAGAAGGCCTCCGCGCAGTTGGTGTTCAACTCGGATACCGGCGAGTTCGAAATCGGCAGGACCTGGAGAAAGCGTGGCGGCAATATCGACGGTGTCAAGGCGATCGCCAATGTGGCCGGTGACGCCATGGGTAATGTGCTCGACATTGTAGGCGGCGAAGTCCTGGAGGGTGATGACTTCTCAGGCATATTTCTGTGGAAAGAGAGTAGAAACATACACGGTCCGGGCTACTTCGAAAGGGGCACCTATTTCGAGAACGTAGGCGGCTTCGGTGTCTGGCATAACAGTGTTGAAGACTTCAATGCCGTGGTCGAAACCGGGGTAATCGATATGCTGGGCCGTCTCAAGATAGCCGGGGGCGACCTCTACTACAAACGCGCACTCTACAACTCGTTGTCAACCTTAATGGATGAGCATCAGCATCCCATCGAAGACCCGTTGCAGGCACTCTCGGGAAATCTGCAGATTGCCACCGAATATTCAAACTATCTGAAAAACAAGGAGGTAATCAACGCCTTGATTCAAGCCCAACCCGACAGCGTTTTTGCCGCCGGTTGGATCGCAACCCTGGCACGAGCAGCTGAGTTGGGGCTAAACCGCAGACATGCCTCCGACTTCTATGGTGGTTGGCGTTACCTGCTCGAGCAAACCGAGGCCGATCTGACCCAAAGCAGGTTGGACTACAGTAATAATCAACGGCTAATTGGTTTGCAAAATGGTCATGGCGGCGTCGTTCTTGGTGATTGTGTAGACCCTGATTCAAAAACAGTAATACAGGGCAGTGGCGTCATCGATCTGAGAGAGTCCACCCGTGAACTGTTAAGCCACCTGCAACGTGATGGCGATCTACTCATCGATACCCGAAACCAGCTGTCCGATGTGATTGCCGAGATTGGAGACGATGGTTCGTTGATCCTGACAGACAAATATGAGGTCTTGGATGGAGCAAAGCTAGAGGATGGTGAGTTGATCCGCCAAGGCAATGTCATTGCCCGTGTCAACGAGGATGGGGATTTTGTACCGATCCATGGTGAGGATATCGCGGTCAGCGCTGTGGTCAACGGTAGTGAAGAGGCGGATATCATCTACTCCGGTGATCTGGGCAACGACATCTTCGCGGGTGGCGGCAATGACACCGTACACGGCGGGGCCAACGCCGATTGGATCTATGGCGGTGAGGGAGACGATACCTTGCACGCGGGGGATACCGATGGCAACGCCCTGTTTGGTGAGGCGGGCAACGATGAACTGCGAGGCGGCGCCAGTTCCGATTGGCTTGAAGGGGGCGAAGGAGACGACCGGCTCTATGGTGGCGAGGGGGGTGATGTGCTCCAGGGTAATGGGGGCAACGACTATCTTGAAGGCGGACTCGGGGGTGACCACTATGTCATCCGGCGCGGCGATGGGAATACCGTGATCGCCGATCACGGTGACGTAAGTGAAAACCAACCCCCTCTCCGTCTATCCGATGGAGAGGATAGTAGTGGGGACAACCATGACACCCTCAGTTTCGCGGCTAGCATCACTCTGAATGACCTGACCTATGAACGGCTTGAAGACGATCTGGTGATACAGATTGCTGGTGAAGATGAAACCCAGGAGACGATCACCTTGACGGACTGGTTTACCGATGAGGGGCGGATAGAGATGCTGGAGTTTGCCTCAGGCATCCAAATCCCCATCACCAGGATCGAGCAGTTTATCAACGGTACGGCGGGAGAGGACCTCCTAACCCTGGAAGAGGTTGGAGGGTATGGACTCATCAACGCATTGGCCGGTGACGACACCATCGACCTGAGAGAAGCGCAAGCGTCTGCCGTAGATGGGCATCTGCCAATAGAGGATATAATCTCTGATCTCCCTAACCAACTAGACGATTTACCTTTTGGTAGCGTAGCAGAAATTATCACTACTCTACCAAACGATGAGGCTAGGAGTCAGGAACCTGGCCATGTGGTCAATGGCGGTGACGGCAATGATACAGTCCATGGCTCTGCAGCCGGGGATATTCTGCTGGGTGGTCAAGGGGCTGATTTGCTCGAAGGCGGCGGCGGTGATGATACGTTACTCGGTGGCGAAGAGAGTGACAACCTAGCCGGCGGTCAGGGTGACGACACCCTCCTTGGCGACACAGGAGATGATGAGTTATCTGGCGGGGCCGGTGCCGATTATATATGGGGCGGCAGTGGCGAGGATCGAATCAACGGCGGCGCGGGCAGCGACACCTTTGAGTTTGGTTACGGTGATGGCCAGGATAGCCTCAACGATAGTCATCAATACGAACCGGATGATCCCGATCTCACTACCCTGCTGGCATCGATCGACGGGC
The DNA here is from genome assembly GCA_037382065.1 of Candidatus Thiodiazotropha sp. Taxonomy (GTDB): domain Bacteria; phylum Pseudomonadota; class Gammaproteobacteria; order Chromatiales; family Chromatiaceae; genus Thiodiazotropha. The sequence goes on from JARRQF010000215.1 coordinate 9,027, forward strand.
TATTGACAGATGAAACAATAGCAGATGGTACAACTACCGATGAAATACCTGCCGGTCTAATCATTACCGATGAAACAAACATTGATAATGCAGTCTCAGGTGAGCCGATAACCGACAACCTGCTCTCATTAATGGAGGATCTTAAGGCAAAGCTTGATGCAGGGAGTGGCGATCATGCCGAGCGGATCGCCGAATCCCTGAAATACCTCACCGAGCAGCTGGAAGCAAATAAGTTACAAATGGACAGGGAGAGACTCAAGCCATTCATCCGGGAGTTCAGGTATCTGGCACTCGATAGCGCGGGCCTGCTCGATATCGTCAATTGGACCGATGGCGTCGAGGTGGGTGACCTAACCATTGCCTGGGATGATGATGATCTGACGCTTGAGCTGCAGAATGAGTACACAGAGGTCGCACCGGAAACACAACAGAGTGAAGACCAAACGACCCCGGCAGATGAACAACAACCCGATACCCCAGGAGAGGAAGATGGCAACGATACCAAGCCCGACAGACTGCGCCTCCAGGACTGGGGAAGCACTGCCCCCTACATCGAGCGTTTCGATTTTACCAGCGGCCAGATCGATGTGGCCGACATCGCACAGTGGATCGGCGGCACTGAGGCCGATGACCAACTCAATGGCAGCGATGACCACGACTGGCTCACCGGCGGAAGAGGCAATGATACCCTGGAGGGCGCGGCCGGGGATGACGTACTTAACGGTAACACAGGCGATGATCGCCTTCTGGGTGGCGCCGGGGAAGATCTACTCAACGGCGGCAGCGGTGATGATGAGTTAGTCGGCGGCAGCGGTGATGACATCATTAATGGTGGTTCAGGTAATGACCTCCTCAACGGCGCTGCAGGCGCTGATACATTTTACGGCGGCGAAGGCACAGACAGGGTCAGTTACGCCAACGCCGAGGCTGGCGTACACGTCTATCTCGACAACGGCGCGACACGCCAGGTCCAACGAGGGCTTACAGGAGAGGTGCACGAGCAGCTCCTCGGTGAGGGCAGCGCTGCCGATCGTGACGCGCTCATCAGCGAGTTGCTCGATGCGCTGCCCGACTCGGGTGCGCTGATCCGTGAGGTAGCCGACGGGCTGCCCCTGACTGAAACCATGAAACTCACTTTTACCGAGGCCCTGGCGGCAGGTCAACAAGAGACGGCCATCGAACTCTTGCAAGGGATATTCGATTCCACCTCATGGATACTGGAGAGTGAAGAGCGCACATCACTGCTTGAGACCATCGAGCTTGTCACCCAAGAATCCCTACCCGAGGAAACGGATATCGATACCTATTGGGAACAAGTCGCCGAGGGTTTGCCTGAGCGCGGAACCTTGATCGATCGCATCTCCGAGCTTGTTCCCAGCCGAAAGGAACAGGGAGAACGCCTCGCAGCACTGATCACCCAGGGCGACAGAGCTGGGCTTGTCTCAACCATCAATAGCTGGTTTTCCTCTCTGTATGGGGAAGAGGCGCAGACCAAGGCGGATAAGATTCTCGCCCTGCTTCCCGAAGAGTTGCCGGCAACCCGAAGCCCAATTACAAACCTTGAGACTGCCGCAGAGGTTGTGGAGACCACCGACGCCCTCTTTGAGTTTACCAGCAGCGGGCTCAATTACGGCCCTGAGGAGGAAGACACCCTGGGCTCTTTTTTGGAAAGCGACGCCGACACCTTAAGCGATGCGCAAAGGCTAACCCCCTTCGACGACCTGGCTGTCAAACTCACCGGATATATCTATCTAGAGGCGGGTTACCACGACTTTACAGTTACCACCAATGAGGGCTTTACCCTCTCCATTGGCGATAGCACTTTTAGCGAGGCCAGCGGTGAGGAGGTCAGTGGCGATTTCGAAACTGGCTTCTACCATTTCGAGCTAACCTACTTCGACCACCAAGGCGAAGAGGAGCTGAGCGTCACCAGCAATAGTCTGGCGGAGGGCAACATCTTGGATGCCAACCTCTTCTACACCGATCCCCTGCAGGTGGATCCGCGCCTGATCGAACAGCACGATGAGAATGGCCGCAGCTACTTAAGCTACCCAGAAACTGATGAGCAGGGAGACTATTTCGAGAACGTGGAAAACCTGATCGGATCGGCTCACGATGATCTGTTATGGGGTGATGCGAGTGACAACCAACTAATCGGCGGTGAGGGTGCAGACACCCTGCATGGCGGGCTTGGCAATGACGACTTGCAGGGTGGCAATGGCAACGATCGCTATGAGTTCGGCCGTGGTGATGGTCAGGACATCGTGCACGATAGCGCCGGTGAAGATACCCTCATGCTGGGTGAGGATATCGCACCAGAGCAGCTCTGGTTAAGCCGCGATGGCGACAACTTGGCGCTCAGTGTGATCGGTACAAATGACAAGCTGACCATCGCCGATTGGTATAGCGACGAGAACGCTCAGCTGGAGACCATCACCAGCGCAACCGGTGAGAGTCTACTCAATAGCCAAGTCGAATCACTGGTTCATGCCATGTCGGCCTTCTCGCCGCCTGATTCGGCAGACGCCAGCTTCGGCTTGGCGCAAGAGGAGCAGAACGAGTTGAGCACACTCATTGCTGCGAGTTGGCAGTAAGGTTGAGAGAGCCTTAAACCTAAAAAAATCGCCACAAAAATATTGCGAAGCATTTCGTTTTGGTTGAGAAGTTTAGCAAGCTCAGCGGTTATTGGATTCTCCTCACCCCTGCCCTCTCCCGCAAGGGAGGGTGTTGTAAAAGCATGCCGCAAATATTCACAAAAGCCGTAGGATGTGGTGAGGTACAAACCGCATCATGATTTTCGATTATGTGCCAATATTTGAGTGAGATATTCCATGGTATTTTTAAACCGATAGGTCACTCTTTTTGAAGTCGCGATAAAATTCGTGATTGCGTAGGATGCG
>JARRQF010000216.1:0-10005 GCA_037382065.1 Candidatus Thiodiazotropha sp.
GTTTTCCGTGGCTTTGGCATGATATCACTCCTTGATATCTGATGAGTTTTATTGATGTTCTTGATTAGATTGCCAGATAGTCTGTTTTGATGCAAGATTTGGATGGGTGTCTCGGCTAACTGTCTCGGCTAACTCGTGGATGGGTGTCTCGGCTAAGTTTTGATGCAAGATTTGGATGGGTGTCTCGGCTAAGTTGGGTAAACCCATTACCTATCAAAACGTAGAGTGCAGCTCGCAAAGATCAAAGAAATATTTTCATCAGCTCTATCTGCTGCTGAATCATTCTGCCAACAAAAATATATAGCTTCGAAGTGGATAGTAACATTAAAGGTGTGGACCTGAGGTTAACCTACCCCAGATCCACGATGAGTTGCTATCTTAAAATGACACCAGTTGATGAGACTAGCGCGTTTACCAATTTCGCCACCCTCCGTTAGTGGTCGGAGGGGTAGGACTCGAACCTACAAATCAGTAGATAGTGATTAAATGTTTATAAAGTACAATCAGGTTTTAAAGATTTTAAAGTATTTGTATAACCAATTATACTACTGAGTCCCAATACATACTCAATGAATATGTATTGGTGACTCAGAGGGGACTCGAACCCCTATCCAATACTAAGATAACTGATTACTTTATTTTTAAAAACATTATTAATCAATTAAAGATGTTATGGCAAAATAATAAAAATGAGAGGTATGTTAGATAAACCTAGCTAAGAGGTTAAAACATACACATTAAGATTAAGATTACTATAAAGATGCCATAAATAATTACTGACCATTAATGAAATTCAATAAGGTATGACCTAACTTGAAATCCTTAACTTGAACAGAGTTTGCTCGCATACGTGCTTTCTTTACAGCTCGTAACAAAATATCCAGTCTTTCAATCCTTTCTGCCTTACCTAACGGCGTCATCATACCACATTGCCGTGTAATTTCATACTTACCAACATTAGTTACAACTTTTGTAGATTGCACCTGAGCTGGGTGCTCTTTAGTAGCAGGAGATAGTTCGATGCCTTTAATAGTCTGTTCAGTTTTAAATGACACTTCAGGATGTACGGAGGTAAATACACCGGGTTTTTCTGATTGGGTATCAGCAATCCATTTAATACCAGGAGGCAGGGTTTTAATCGCTTCATAAACCGCACGTAATTCACCAAGTTTTTGCTCCAAACCCAGTAAAGTATTGACAGGTACATCACTTACTAACACTTGGCCATCAATAATAATATCAGCTACGGCATGTTGATTAGTTGCGTCTTTTGTAGCAACAACATCCCAATATTCAGCAACTTTATCGACTAAGTATTCTAAATTTTCATTAACCGTAGTAGTTAATTCCTGATACTCAATACTATTTGACATGGCTTGAGCTTCATCGAACATTGTCAAGGTACGTACTTGTCCATTAAATAATGACTCTTTACCCAGAGTTTTAATAGATTCTGTACGTAATTTCTTAGAAACATTTTCTAAATCGCGTTCTACTGCGAGTACTTCATGTAATGCAGGCATTAGTATGCTCCAGTTAAATTCAAAATTTGTGCTCCATAGGAATTACCCTGGTAGAGGTATCCGGTATTGCTCTCTGCACCAGATTGTTGAGCAACACAATCCCGAGTTCAGGGAAGTGATGGCCACGTAGGGCAAAACTTTGCCTTTTCATGTACAACAAGCAAGTTAAGTTAGGAGGTTAAAGTAAGTTATATTACAAAATTAATGGGGACAAGTACTTATAGTACTTAATTGACTCCTAACACGCTTATCCTCTATGACGAGACGCTTTAACCGAGCAATCATCTGCGATGACTGTACAATAGTTTCCTACGCCAAATACCCTTCCTATCTCTTCTAATTTATGACCTGAGCGATCTTGGCACAACTTCATCTTTTGATAAAAAAGTGCCGTCTCATCTCAATCTCTCGACTAGTCGAGAGCCCCATCCAAATCTTGCATCAAAACTAACTATCTGGCAACCTAATCAGGAACATCAGCAAAATTCATTATATATCACAGCCCTGGCTACCTGTCTTACCTATATTGATCTCAATCCCATTCTGGTTGGTATGGCAGAGACGCCTAAGCAATCTAAACTCACTGTTATCGTAGAGATAATGATCGAATCTGATTACGTCTGATGTTGGCAATCCCACGCAGAGCGAGGATATTATCACCCAATAGGTGACCCTAACCATCGAAGCTATTTTCTTCAAAATCAGATACCTGTTATTAGAATGGAGCGGTCAACTGATTTTTTAGGTTCAATATCCTGTCCTGGCGCGAGCAAGAAGCACAGCAAAGGACTCGTTTTCGTGCATAATATAGGTAACTCTTTTTGAATACGCGATAAAATTCGTGATTGCGTAGGATGCGGTGAGCGGTGCGAACCGCATCAATCGTGCGATGGCTCACGAACATCCATGATGCGGTTTGGGGGTAATCAAGTACCGATATGTACAAAGCGAAACCAAACATCTAGTCAATGTAATATTTTTCGCTATAATCCGCTCCTTTTAGACTACCCCATTACAACATATAACAGACCATGCTCTTAACTGCCGCCAATTTGCAAAACCAATTCACTCAACTTCGTGAAAACAAGTATTTCGAAACTTTTGTCATCTTGGTGATCGTCATTTCTGCACTGATGATTGGTGCCAAGACCTACCCCATTCCAGAGTCTACCGCACAAATATTGCGTTTCATGGATATCGGCATCACCCTCTTTTTTCTGGTTGAAATCATCATTCGTATGGTTGCCGAGCAGAGTCTCAAACGTTTTTTTAGCAATGCATGGAATATCTTTGATTTTCTTATCGTTACGGCCAGTCTGATACCGGTTGATGACAGTGAAGCGGCGCTGCTGGGACGGCTACTTAGAGTCTTCCGCGTACTACGCTTGGTATCCATTATTCCTGAGTTACGAGTCCTGTTGAACGCCTTCGTCAAGGCGATACCGCGTATGGGTTATGTCTCCCTACTCATGTTCATCATCTTCTATATCTATGCCGCCATAGGCAGCATGTTTTTCCACCAGATTAATCCAGAGTTATGGGGCAATATCAGTGTCGCCATGCTGACGCTGTTCCGCATCGCCACTTTTGAAGATTGGACCGATGTCATGTATGAAACCATGAACATCTTTCCACTGAGTTGGATCTTCTACCTGACATTCATCTTTATTGTCGCATTTGTGTTTCTTAACATGATGATTGGCATCGTATTGGAAACGCTTCAACAGGAGCATGAAAGCAACTCCAGAGAGACCGGAGAGGGTGAAGCGGGAGAGGTACACCGCATCGATACCCGTACTGCTGAAATGGAGCAACGTCTACTACGAATGGAGCAGATGCTAGAGAAGCTGACAGACCAGCAGCGACACTCTCATAAAACTTGAATAGGGGCCTCTGAAAAATTAATTATCCAAGTAAGGCGCATATCATGGATTATGTCACTGAATCCGCAACACAGAAGCTGGCCTGAGAAACCCGCAGGATTGGATAATTAATTTTTTCTGAAGCCCTAAGCAAGAATCGGGTGGGCTGGAGCCGTAGGATGATTCATACTTTTTGTTATGATAACCAAAAGACCTGAACAGCAAGATACTTACACCACCATCTCGCGAGCCATCGACTACATCCGCACCCAGGCAGATCAACAACCCACACTTGCGCAGATCGCCGCTGCTGTTAATCTCAGCGAATACCACCTGCAACGAACCTTTAGTGAATGGGCTGGTCTGTCACCCAAACGGTTTCTTCAGTTTCTAACCAAGGAGTACGCAAAATCGGCCTTGCGTGAATCAAAAGATCTGCTCACCACCAGCCTGGAAAGTGGGTTGTCCGGACCGGGAAGACTGCACGATCTGATGATCTCCTGCGAGGCCATGAGTCCAGGTGAGATCAAACGCCAAGGAGAGGGCGTTAACATGATATTTGGTATGGCCATGTCACCCTTTGGCAATGCACTGATCGCTTGGACAACACGCGGAATCTGCCACCTAACTTTTTGTAGTGGCAATTGCCAAGAGCAACAGCGAGAACTATTTCAAGCATGGCCAAATGCCAAAATAGAGCGAGATGATGGTGCGGCACTTGAACTGTTGCATAAGGTCTTTCCAGCAGAGCCTAAACCAGGCAAGCTCCATCTTCTACTACGCGGTACGAATTTTCAGATCAAGGTTTGGGAAGCGCTATTAAACATCGGCTCAGCACAGATCATTTCCTACACAACCCTAGCTAGAATGGCCAGCTCACCCAATGCTCAGCGTACTGTCGGAACCGCACTGGCCGCAAATCGCATCGGCGTTCTAATTCCCTGTCACCGAGTCATCAGGCAGAGCGGCGAACAGGGCCTTTATCGCTGGGGTACTACCAGGAAACAAGCCATCCAGGCATGGGAGGCGGCCAGAAACGAGGCATCTAAGGGCTCAGGCAGCGCAGTCCGGAGGTGATCTCTGAAAAATCTTCAACGGATAGAAACTCCGAGGCCTCACGGACCGGCTGTTTTGAGTCGGGCTTGAGTATTGCCAGAATCGAGCGAATCCCATACTGCCTGGCCGACTCAAGAACCGCAGGACTATCATCCACAAACAGGGTGCGCTGCCGATCAAAGGGATAAAGATTTTGTAACCTAGGCCAAAACTCGGGGTGCTCTTTGGGAAGACCCAACTGATGGGAAGATATGACCTGATTGAAAAATCCCGCCAAGCGGGTCTTTTCCATCTTAAGTGCCAACGTTTTTTGATGGGCATTGGTTAGCAGCACACGCGCCTTACCAGCGCACATCAGCTGGTCAAGAAAATCGACTACATGGGGATGCACTGCGATCAAATGATCAACCTCCTCCTTGAGTAATACAATATCAAGCCCCAACTCACGGCTCCAGTGATCCACGCAATACCAATCCAGCGAGCCCTCAATGCTTTTGTAGCGCGCAGTCAGCTGCTCTGTGGCATCGGCCAATGAGATCCCCTGAGCTTCAGCATAGCGGGCAGGCACATACTCCAACCAGAAATGGTTATCGAAATGGAGGTCCAATAGAGTCCCATCCATATCCAGTAATACGGTGTCAACTTGATTCCAATCAATCATATGCTTGCAAAACCCCTGCTAAATGCGGAAGTATATGCTATCTCAGTTTGATAAGTTCAGCACCTTCATGACAATAAAAAAACCGACAATAGTTTCACAACAACTGATTGCAGAAACCCGCCTGTTTCGTGTCGAGCAGCTCGACCTAACATTTAGCAATGGAGAGAAGCGGCGCTATGAGCGACTACTTGGTGGAGAAAGGGGTTCTGTGCTGGTCGTTCCCATGCTCGATGATGAGACCGTTTTATTGATCCGCGAGTACTCTGCTGGTACTCATGACTATCAACTCGCCCTACCCAAGGGCCGGATGGAGGAAGGTGAAGACCCACTACAGGCAGCCAACCGAGAGATGCGCGAAGAGGTCGGATACGCCGCCCGCAAACTAGCGCTGCTGAAAACGTTCACCGTCGCACCAGGCTATATCCAACACCACACCCATGCTATCCTCGCGCGTGATCTCTACCCTGACCGTGCGCCAGGGGATGAGCCTGAACCGATTGAGGTGGTTCCCTGGAAGCTTACCGACTGGGAAAACCTGATCATACAACCCGATTTCACGGAAGCACGCTCGATTGCGGCGCTCTCCTTGGCAAGGAACCTTTTAACATGAGCCTACCCATACCTCTCGATACTCTTTTGCAGTTAATCCGTCAGGCAGGTGACGCCATCTTGCTGATCTATGACACTGAATTCGAAGTAGAAACAAAACAGGATAACTCACCCCTCACTGCTGCTGACTTGGCAGCTCACAACCTAATCGTTTCCAGCCTGGAAAAACTCACCCCAGAGATCCCAGTACTCTCTGAGGAGTCGGCGAGTATTCCTTTTGATACCCGCAAAGCTTGGTCTACCTATTGGCTTATAGACCCCTTGGATGGTACACGCGAATTCGTCAAACGCAATGGTGAGTTCACCGTTAATATCGCCTTAATCGAAGGAGACAGACCGGTGTTCGGCGCGGTCTATGCACCTGTGCTAAAAACCCTTTACTACGGCATTCCAGGTGAAGGTGCCATGAAACAAGAGGGGCAAGAGGCCGCGCAGTCGATCCATGTCGCGGCACAACGCAGAGTGCCGACCCTAGTGGCGGGCAGTCGTTCCCATGCGGGAGACTCATTATTAAGCTTTCTGGAAAAAATGGGCGATCACGAACTGGTCAGCATGGGCAGTTCACTTAAGCTCTGCTTGGTGGCTGAAGGCAAGGCAGATATCTACCCACGGCTTGGGCTAACCTCGGAATGGGACACGGCTGCCGCTCAAGCGGTCGTAGAGGCAGCGGGAGGCTGTGTCACCACCCTCGACATGAAGCCTCTAAAATACAACACTAAGGATGAGTTATTGAATCCCCATTTCCTGGTCTTTGGTGATCAGTCGGAAAACTGGTCCAAATTCTTATCGTGACTACTCCCCGCCCGCATTGGGCGAGGGTTTTCGGGCTATTCTGCTAACCTATTGTAGCCATTCCCACACAAAACGTGGGAATGTGCCGGTGACTACTCCCCGCCCGCCGCAACAAGTTGCTTTGGGCGAGGCGTCACCTACTGATCGATATCCTTCACAGGAAAGGCCTTGGCAAAAGCACTCAGTTCCTCCATTGAGGCACTGCTGGTAGAGAGATTCAACATACCAGAGCTCCTCTTAAGACCAATCATAATTTCGTTTTGGCTACCCTCTTCCGTTATCAGGCCGGTATAGCCGCCGAGACGGAGTTTTTTACCACCTGCAGCCATCCCCATCTGACTGAACATGGCCCCCATGCCACCACCGCTTGAATAACTCACTTCAATAACCTTATCACCCCGACTATATTCGGTTTCAATAACGGCAAATCCCATCGCCTTCTGTTGGGAGATTTCCCCCCGTTCCCAACCCGCTACCTGCTGTGCGAACTTAGCGCTTTTACGTGACTGCTGAATCTGCTCCAACGAGTCCAGACACCACCTTGCCTCTTCGACTGCCCCAGCAATGTCACTCTCTTCATAGAGTTTCGCAGCCTGTTTGCAATAGGCAGCTGGGTCGCCATCTTCAGCTGTAACCGATAACGAAAATGCTGCAAGCGCTAATCCTGCCAGAGCAATACAGGGTACTTTCATCTTTCAATCTCCTATCTCATAAAATGTAGGGTAAGGTATAGTTCACTCAGCCTCAACCCACAAAAAAACCATCAAACGAACTCCAAAATATGGACCATCATTCACTGATGGCCAACACAAATCAAACCATATCCAAATAAACAATCCATTACCATGATCTCTTCAGCTTTTGCGGCGAGTCAGCTATGATGAACAGCATAAAAACAGACCATAATCCTTGAGCCTAAAAAATCAGTTGGCCGCTCTGCCATAAAACTAATTCATTGATTTAAATGAAGAATTAATCAATAAACCGGGTCATCTACTGGGTGAGTTATGTTACAACATGAATGGCAATTAAAACTCCAGGTTCTCATCCATGAGCGAAGACTATGACCAACCTGTTCAGCAAAATATCACACGCCCTCTGGACGATCCTATTGCTGTGCCTCTGCATACAGGCACCCGCAATTGAATCTGAAGAGGATGCCTTTGTGTTTGATGATCTTCCTCTGGAAACGCTGCTTGAATACCCCGACTGGTTCAAAAAAAGCTTTCTCGACCTACCTGCCGACCTCCAGGATGCCCTAAGCAACGGCAAGCAAGGCATCATTGTCTATTTCGGCCAGAAGCGCTGTCCCTATTGCAAAATGCTTCTCGAAGTCAATTTTGGCCTGAATGATATCACCACCTATACCCGCCGATATTTCGATATCATTCCTATCGACATCTGGAGCACAGAGGAGGTCACCACTCTGACAGGCGAAACCCTGACTCAACGCGAATTCGCCCTGGGTGAAAAAACCAACTTCACCCCCTCTCTGATCTTTTACGATGCGCAGGGCAAAGAGGCATTGCGTTTACGTGGCTACTATCCACCCTACCAATTTCGCGCTGCCTTGGAGTATGTTGCTGACCACCACTACCAAAAAGAGTCTTTTCCCGACTATCTGGCCCGTGGCGAGTCAGGCACAGCTTTTGAACTAGGAGGTCTCAATGAAGAGGATTTCTATATCCCTCCGCCACACAACCTTGATCGCAGTCACTTCCCTGGTGAGCGCCCACTAGTTGTCTACTTCGAACAGGGCAACTGTCACGCCTGTGATGTGCTACATGGCCAACCGCTACGCGACCCGGCCATTAACAGTCTGATCAAAGAGTTTGATAACGTGCAACTCGACATAAAAAGTGACACTCTGATTATCACCCCAGATGGCCGAAAAACAAACGTCCGTGAATGGGCTAAAGAGCTAGGCATCTTCTACACCCCATCGCTACTCTTTTTTGATGAAAAGGGCAAAGAGATTATTCGGGTTGATTCCGTGGTCCGCTTCTTCCGATTGCGCAATGTTATTAACTACATCACCAGCCGAGGCTATCTGAGCGAACCTGATTATCAGCAGTGGCGGGCTGGCCGTAGCCAATAATCCTAAAAAAATCAGTTTCTGATTAGTGCCAAAGATTATAAATATTCAAGAATAATCCATTAATGCCGATATACCTTTAAATTAGTGGCGCAAAAAACAATGGATCCTGAAGAAGAAAACCGAACTTTACGCCTTCATCTCTCTGAACTGAAACGTAAAGCGCAGAGAAACCAGGAGACTCTGGGGCGTTTCCATGCCCGCGAATTGGAGGTACTCAGCGCTGAATCTCTCCCAGAATTGCTGAGCTACATGACCGATGGATTACTGAGTTCCTTTGAGATCGACAGTATCCAGCTACTGCTGCTTGATCCAGAGCATGAGATTCGTCATCTGTTGAATAATATCGGCACCCCAGAGCACGCCTTTCCTTATGTGCGATTTGTCGATGACATGATGTCGGTTAATCGTCGCTACATCAGCCTAAAAAGCCCCTGGCTTGGACCCTTTCTCACTCCAGAATATAAGGCTTTGTTCAATTGCTGTATGGATCTGAAAAGTATGGCCATCCTACCGCTGTTTCGCCGTAACCAATTGATCGGCAGTATCAACCTGGGAAGCAACAACCAAAACCGCTTCACTCGACAACATGCAACCGACTTTCTCGCTCGCATGGCTACCATCTGCGGGGTTTGCCTGGAAAACGTCATCAACCGTGAGCATCTGCTAATCAGTGGCTTGACTGATCCGCTCACAGAACTACACAACCGCCGCTATCTGGACCGACGTATAAAAGAAGAACTCTCCCGCGCCAACCGTTACCACCAGCCCCTGAGCTGCCTATTCATTGATGCAGATCATTTCAAACGCATCAATGACAACTACGGTCACCCAACAGGTGACCAAGTACTACGTGAGCTGGCAAATCGGATTCGTTCACAACTGCGTGCAAGTGATGTCGCCGCTCGCTATGGCGGGGAGGAGTTCGCGCTACTGCTGCCCCAGACCAATCTGGCCGAGGCACTGTTACTTGCTGAGCGCATTCGACTCAAGGTCTCATCCCATCCGATTCCACTAGACGATGGCTCAAGCGTAGAATTGAGTGTCTCTATTGGAGTCAGCGAAACCCTGCCCATGCTTGGAAAACGCCACCATAAAGAGCTTATCAGCCATTTGCTAGCCAGTGCAGACCAAGCACTCTATCTCGCCAAAGCAAAGGGCAGAAACCGCATAGAGTATGAAGCGCCAGAGAATCAACCGAGCGTGGCTGAGCAGGTATTTAAGCCCTAACTTGCTCATTAACATCCTCGCCGCCCTGACCGACGGGGCTTTTCACGCAGTTAGGTAAGCCAACCCCAAACGAAGCCGCCCCTCTAATCCTTAATCAGCTTATGGCTACCATCACAATAGGGTGGTGTTTGTGTCTGTTTGCAACGGCTCAGCCAGGTCTCACCACTCTTTTCGACC
>JARRQF010000217.1:0-11323 GCA_037382065.1 Candidatus Thiodiazotropha sp.
TCTCCCTTTCCAAGGTGCGCAACAACGCGGATGACCGCTTAGCGTCTCGCCCGAAGGGAAGCCTGCTCAGGCCAGGATACTGCGTTGCAATGCTTGAAAAGGGCGAGCCATTCCCTGCGTATTGCGCCTTGTCTCCTGACCTGAGCAGGCTTCTATAATCGTCAATTTGTATGAAGCACCACACTAGGCTTAAGTTTGCCATGCCTAGCCAATGTGGGCCAGTTGAGGCTATCAATAGGTAGATACAGGTGGCTTATGAAACATCTTAGTCACATTAAGGCTTGAGTGATACGGAATTAGGTATACTGTTAATACCTAATTTATATTATAAAAAAGGGAGCATAAGCCCCCTTAATATATAGACTTTTTAAGTGCTCATTTAGCAGCCAAATTTAGCATTAGACTATTTAAACGTCTAACAAATGCAGCAGGATCATCCAGCTGCCCACCTTCAGCAAGTTGAGCCTGATCGAAAATCACCTTAGTCAAGTCACCAAAACGGTCATTATCAGACTCCTGTTTCAGGCGCTCGACCAGCGGATGGGATGAGTTGATCTCCATAATCGGCTTGGTTTGTGGGGCATCCTGACCTACAGATTTTAAAACTCTGGCAAGGTTAGCGCTCATATCATGCTCTTCAACCACCAGACAAGCGGGTGAGTCGGTTAATCGAGAACTGACTCTAATCTCCTTGACCGAATCAGTCAGGGTTTCCTGCATTCTATTGAGTAAATCTTTATGCTCCTCAGCTTGTTTTTCCTGATTCTCCTGCTCTTCCTTGTCTTCCAAATCGCCCAGATCCAACGCTCCTTTCGCGACAGACTGTAGTGTCTTACCATCAAACTCAGTAAGGCTGGTAACAAGCCACTCATCTACCCGATCAGAAAGCAGCAGCACCTCGATCCCTTTCTTTTTCAATACCTCCAAATGGGGACTGAAACGTGCTGCAGCAGGAGAATCCGCCGTGATGTAGTAGATTTTTTCCTGTCCCTCCTGCATTCGGGATACATAGTCAGCCAGCGAAACAACTTGGTCGTCTTTTTCATGGAAAGTAGAGGCAAAACGCAGTAATCCAGCAATCCGCTCCTTATTTGCGAAATCCTCTGCCGGCCCCTCTTTCATTACCTTACCGAATTGATCCCAGAAGGTCTGGTATTTTTCTTGATCATTCTCAGCAAGCTTTTCCAAGGCACTCAAAATGCGTTTGACGTTAGCCTGACGTATAGTGTCTATTTTCCGATTATGCTGCAATATTTCACGAGAAACATTTAGTGGAAGGTCATCAGAATCAACGACACCTTTAACAAAACGTAGATACCGAGGCATTAATTTCTCTGCCTCATCCATGACAAATACCCGACGTACAAACAGTTTTACCCCGTGAGTTTGATCCCTATCCCACATATCAAAGGGCGCACGTTGGGGAACAAACAACAGAGCAGTGTACTCATTGTTCCCTTCCACTCGATTATGTACATGGACCAGAGGGTCTTCGAAATCGTGGGAAACATGCTTGTAGAACTCGTTGTACTCTTCATCAGTAATCTCAGAGCGATTGCGCATCCATAGGGCCGTGCCTGTATTGACTCGCTCGAATTCCGCCTGCTCAGGTTTTTCCTCCTCCTCGCCGTAAAACTCCTTCTCCATTTCAACAGGGATGGTGATGTGATCAGAAAACTTTGAGATGATACTGCGTAGCCGAAAACCCTCCAGAAACTCTTTCTCGTCTTCAGCCAGGTGGAGTATAACGTCGGTACCTCGAGCAGGTTTGTCAATATTTTCTATGGAATAGGAGCCTTTACCATCAGATTCCCATCGCACCCCATGCTCTTCACTAAGCCCTGCACGACGGGTTATCAATGTCACTTGATCTGCAACAATGAACGCAGAGTAAAAACCGACCCCAAACTGGCCAATTAACTCACTGTCCTTGGCCTGATCACCAGACATAGCTTCAAAAAACTTACGGGTACCAGAACTTGCGATAGTACCTATTGTTTCAGTTACATCCTGACGACTCATACCGATACCATTATCTGAAATAGTCAGGGTTTTAGCCTCTTTATCGTAGGTAACTCGAACTTTCAATTCCGGATCATCTTCAAACAACGCTTCATCTGTCAACGCTTCAAACCTTAGCTTTTCCGCCGCATCTGAGGCATTGGAAATAAGCTCACGAAGAAAAATTTCTTTGTTGCTGTAGAGAGAACGAATAACAAGATTGAGTACCTGGCTGACTTCCGCCTGAAAATCCAGGGTTTCCTTTTGAGCTTCAACGGTCATGATTGAGAGTGGCCTCTATATAAATTGGGTAACTAGTGTGGTGCTTCATACAAATTGGCGATGATAGCGACGACCCGATGAGTGGATATGATCAAGGCATTTATCACACATCGACTCATCAGGAGTTAAAAATCGCTCTTTAATATGGGATCTTTCGCTTATTTTTCAAGGCTAGGCAGAATGATTTCTGTTTTTTCCACTAGAACATGTCTATATCGAGCTTAACCAAAAAGTCAAAATCTCATTTGATATCCGACATTTACACGATTTTCTTTATGGTTATTCAGATCTAATTTTGCCTTACGGTCAAGATGGTAGAAGCCAGTGGAAACTGTCGCATCGTGACTTAACTGGTAACCAATACCAAGAGAAGCGGTCCACTCCTTATAGTTTTGCTCCTTATTATTCACTAGCTCATGATCAGTCCAAAAAAACCTGGAAGTAGCTCTGAGTCTTCCGCTGATCGACCGAGATAGAGCGACTGTGGTATTTAAGTCCCGGGAGTCTTGGGCGTTGCTATTCACTCCGGCAATCTGATAGTCGCGATTAATCAACCCTGCTTGTACTTCTGCTCGTGTTCTCTGTGTCATATATACCAATGAGGCATTGACCCGTTTTGACTCGTAATATTCCGCAGAGAGTGTTGAGACACCATTAACCGTGACGGGAGGAGGATTATCCAATACGGCATCCCTTACAAGATTGCCAAATTCATCCTGGCGCTGAAATAGGGTCGGCTTTCTCACCTCGTCACGAGCACTAATGTAATCTCGGTTATAGGTTAATGTCATCACCATTCGATCAGATTTATGCTTGAAATCGACAAAGTAGTCGTCGCCAAATGCCCTTTTGCCACCTCCCACAGCGAGACGAGTATGGTTGGTGGGAGTAAAAACAACACCAACCGACCAGAGACTCCCATCCTCATCTTCGCCCTCTATGAGCTGAAAATCCTCATAACCGGCGGCAAATGACAATCCCCAACGGCGAGTAATCTGCTGTAGGAACTCACCTCTGAACCTTGATATCTTATTGCTATCTTTAGCACCACTGAAATCCTCAATAGTATGACTTCCAGACAGTTCCCAGACCTGGGCAACCGAATAGGTACCACTTCCAAATACTAGATTAACTGTTTGCGCAGTACTATCAGCCTCAGATTGATCATCTTGATCAGCTTGATTAGCTTGGTCAGCTTGATTAACTTGATCATCATCGAGCTTATACTGGACGGTGTCAGCGGAGTAACGCGCTTCAAGTACACTGGTATTTCCAAAATGAACTGTATAGTAGGGACTCACTCCCAGTGAGTAATAGTCGACATTTTCTGTCGGGCCCGTCAGGCCATCCGGACTGGAACGACTGGAAGAGAGTCTGGTTTGATCCGCCGTACCCCAAGCGTCGACGAAAAGTTGATTCTCCACCAGCTCCATATCCCCACTAGCTCGCATATGGTGGACTGTCTCATTGCTCCGAGTATCTTTCGCATAGTAGCGATACTCAGGGGAGTAGTTGAAATCGAGTTTGCCTCTCCCTCCCTCACGATAGATAGAAATACTCGGTTTCACTCGGGTGACAGTCTCGTCCTGCTTCTTCTCGTCCGTTGATAACAGGGCATTATCGGTATGGATTACATCGAGTGATACAGCGGGTGAGATAATCCATTCACTTGCACCTGAAGCAAAAGGAACGGAGAGCAGACTGAATGCAGCTAGTAGTCGCATCTGGCGACTGGAATCAGATTTATCAATTTTTACGCAAGACATCTTATTGATCCTGTCTGTATTGGGTTAATGTGTCATTGTGTATCTTTCATCCCTTCTTGCGTCAAATCCATCCTCTTTGTAGCCAGATGACACTTGCTGCAATGGAATATTCATAGATTGCGACAACCGGGCGAGAATTCTATCATGCTTTGCGGCCATTGAAGTTATCTATCGCACAGAATCAAACTCAGACTTCAATGTGACTACTCCCCGCCCGCCGCAACAAGTTGCTTTGGGCGAGGCTTCTTGCTTCAACGTCCGTAACAATCAACTAAAAACATCAGTTGACTGCTCCATTCTGTGACTAATTTGCTAATTTTTCAGAATAATTCCTACGGCGCTCAAACGTGGCATTGCGTCACTTCGGTGGGTTCCTGCTGCTGGCGGCCTGACTGCACCACTCAGGGCTACAAGAATGGCTCAGATCAAGGTGCGGCTCGCGCCGCGCAGGGATGTGTAAGAGCGACCCTTGCCCTGTACCACCCTCTTCATGCTGCCCAATCGATCTTTTTAGGTTCAATTGAGCATGTCAGGTATGATTGAATAACCTATACGCCATAACAGATACTACACCCAGTAAAAAACATGGAAATCAATACTACCACTACCCAACCCTTCGATGATCAGCGCCCTGGCACATCTGGATTACGAAAAAAAGTCAAGGTATTCCAGGCACCCCACTATCTGGAAAACTTTGTTCAGGCTATTTATGACACACAGAGCGAGCTACAGGGAGGTAGCTTAGCTTTGTCGGTCAGGGAGGCATACTTTCTACCCCTGCAGCATCTTGCGTCATCCGAAAATTTAAAACAAATGGGGGCATCATACTCTCTGCTAGCCATAACCCAGGGGGACCTGAAGAGGACTTCGGCATCAAATTCAATACAGCCAATGGTGGCCCAGCCCCCGAATCAGTTACCGAGGCAATTTTTAGCCGGACGAAATCGATTGATCACTACCACATCATTTCGGCACCAGACATCGATTTGGACTCCGTTGGTGAAGAGCGCTTAGGAAATACCTTAGTCCAAGTCATTGATTCCGTTAACGATTATGCCGATCTAATGGCTAACCTTTTTGACTTTGAGCGAATCCGCCAACTCTTCAATTCTGGTGGCTTCAGTATGCGGTTTGATGCCATGCACGCCGTAACTGGCCCCTACGCCAAACATATTCTCGAAGAGTTATTAGGTGCAGAGCCTGGCACAGTGATCAATGGAATTCCCAAAACCGATTTTGGAGGGGGACATCCCGATCCAAACCTAGTACACGCTCACCAACTGGTGGCACTTACCAGCGGTTTCAACGGGGTAGATTTCGGGGCGGCATCAGATGGTGACGGAGACAGGAATATGATCCTGGGACACAACTTTTTCGTCACCCCTAGTGACAGCTTGGCGATAATGGCGGCAAATGCACATCTCATTAAAGGCTATAGCTCTGGTATCTGTGGTATCGCTCGCTCCATGCCGACTAGTCAGGCTGCCGATCGAGTCGCTGCTCAGCTGGGTCTTGAATGTTACGAAACCCCAACAGGTTGGAAATTTTTTGGCAATCTTCTAGATGCGGGCAAGATCACCCTATGTGGCGAAGAGAGCTTTGGTACAGGCTCTAACCATATACGCGAAAAAGATGGTTTATGGGCGGTGCTCTTCTGGCTCAATCTACTTGCCATCAAGCAACAATCTGTTGAAAACATTGTTCGCGAGCACTGGAAAGCCTATGGTCGTAACTACTATACTCGATACGACTACGAAGCTATCGATAAAGATGCTGCGCTATCGCTCATGCAGTCGCTGGAGGCCAAGCTCTGCGATTTGCCTGGCCAAGAGATAAATGGCTACCAGGTTGCGTACGCAGATAATTTCTCGTACACAGACCCTGTTGATGATAGTTGCTCAGAAAATCAGGGGCTCCGTATCGGTTTTAAAGATGGGGCACGCATTGTTTTCAGGCTATCGGGCACAGGCACTCAAGGTGCGACACTTCGAATCTACCTAGAGGCCTATGAACCAGACCCTGCCAAGCAGATGGAAAGTACTGAGTTGGTCATGCAACAACTTGTTCAAATAGCCTTGCACCTTGCTGAGGTTGAACAACGAACAGGACGCACAAAACCAACAGTTATTACATAATCTTTTCTGGACAATAGACAATCTGATTACTATAAATCAGCTACAATGGTAGCATTATAAGAATATGACTAACCGCCGTACTATTTTCATTCACTATTTGGGAGCTTAGCTGTGAATAAAAGGCAGGAAAAAGAGAACGAACAAAAAGCAATAACCAAAAAAGCAACAAAAACTAAACCCGCAAAGAAAAAAGTGGCGAAGAAATCCGCAACCAAAAAGAAAGCTCAAAAAAAGACGACTGCTAACTCAACATCTAACGCACATGTGATCGGTCCCCGTGAGCGATATGAAATGATCGCCAAGATGGCCTACTACCGTGCCGAGGCGAGAAATTTTGAACCAGGCTATGATGTTCAGGATTGGCTGGATTGTGAAAGCGCCATCAATGAGATGCTAAATAAAAGCTAAGCTTCTATAGAAATCCCTCAGAGCCATCACTCTTAGGGCCTCGGAAAAATGAATTATCCAATAATGTACCAAGATATTAGAATTGGATAATTCATTTTTCCGAAGCCCTTATATGCAAAAGGAGGGCTGGTTGACTTTGCAAAAATCAGATGCCAATTAATCTCTATACCGCTTATCTGCAAGGCTATTGAACTTTGCCTAATTAAACATCCAACTCAAAGCGGCCAGGATTCGCTAATGCTCACCCTGGCTACCCTTCCATTCGCTCAGAACTACGTTATTGATTTGAGATAGTTAGAATGTAACACCACCCTTCAGCCAAACCGCACGTCCTGGCTCATTGACCTGAATCGCTTCTGAATTGAAGGGATCTACATTTGCGCGGTTGACATGATAAGCATAGGTTTTATCAAGTAGATTATCGACACCGAAGCTAACTTTTGCACGCTGGGTAATATCATAGGAACCATAAAGATCCAGCACGCCCCAACCGGGGCTCTCTTGCGCGTCCTGGCCACTACCTAGCTCAAGATCCGCTCGGGTTTGCTTTGCATTCGCTCGCAGTTTGCCACCAAGATCCCACGCTCCCAGGCTATATTCCATGCCAATAGTGGCCTCAAGAGGCGCAATCTGCGCAATTGAACGATCATCTGTTGTGTTTTCCGCATGCACATAGGCGAGGCTTGCTGTGGTGCGCAATGAATCAAAAATCCGGTAACCGCCCTGCCACTCTATACCATAAAACTCAGCATCGATATTTCGATAGATGGTTGCCGTTCCATTGTTTACCAAAATACCATCCTGACCACGTGCCTTATCGCGTAGAATATAGTCGGTCACATCATTGTAATAGACCGCCACATCACTATCCCATGCTGCACCAGTCCAACGAAACCCCGCCTCGACCTGATGATGCTGCTCTGGATCCAGTTCTGGGTTACCCACCCAACTACTATCCATACCTGTCATCATGTTTCGAGAAAAACCGGCCAGATAGCGTTCCGTTGCGTCTGCTGTTCGAACACTTCGGCTTAATCCAGCATAGAGGGTTCCATCACCAACCGCATGTTCGTATTGAATAAATCCGCCCACGTTATTCTCAGTTTTACTATCGGATGAATCAGCATAGTAGGCGGCATAGAGGTCATTGGGCGTTGGGCTGGGGGCGAGGCCAGGCTTTTCGTCACCCCGTGATATTGAGGCATCCACTTGATCATATCGTAAACCAGCCTTAATGCTATTTTCTCCTCCAACCGGTAGAGATACCTCGGCAAACACCCCAGTCTGCTTTAATTCAACCCCTGGCCACAGAATCGCTTGTAACATAGTTGGCTTCATGTTGGGCATTCCAGAAAAACGATCGGCATCCCGCTCATTATTCTGATAATCAAGGCCGATCGTAATCTTAGCTTCTCCCATCATCAGGTCACCCAACACCCGGCCACCCATGGTATCCGAAGTTGTCAGTGCGCTCATACGCATCGGCGCGGTTAACTTTCTGAGTGCGTAGTTATCCATTAGATGCTCTATTTTGCTGGAGTATATTTCAGCTTTGATCCCTGAGATAGGTCCCAGTTTATCCTCCTGTTCATATTTCAATCTCAAATTATCTGCGTCACTATAGGGTGAGTCCATGCCTGCGCCAGCAAATAACACATCGTCTTCGCGATTTGCCTCAACATTAAGTTCCAGTCGCTTGTTCTGATTCGGGGTGTAGCCGAGTATCAAATTTCCGGATTTATTCGTGTAGGCGGAACGCACTTCGTTACCATCCCCATCTTCGTAGTTATCCGCATCTTTGTAGCCAACAACGCCACGAATGTAACCCAACTCCGCACCGACAGCTGCGTCCGCTGAAAACTCTTTAGTCTGGGAATTACCTTTGTAGCCAGCATCGACTCGCCCCAGATAGTTCTTACCCTGCTCAAATTGGGGAGGATTTCTTTCAAATAAAATAGTTCCACCACTGCCTCCACCACCATAGAGGACCGTTTGTGACCCCTTAATGACAGTAACACTGTCATAACTTTCCATTGCAGAATAGGCCGTTGGTGGGTCCATTCGATTTGGGCAGCCACCGTGTATGTAGGCACCATCCATCAGAACATTAAGCCGGGTTTGGCTCTGTCCTCGTATGATCGGATCGATTCCATGTCCTCCCATACGAGTGCCTGATACACCGTTAATATTGCGCAGAAAATCAGCCGCATCCGAGGTGATACCTGCTGATGACTCATCCAATGGCACCACAGTAATTGCCGGGGTTGTTGGCGCTTCGCCCTCAACAATAACCTCATTCAAGGTTTCTGGTTCGCCTTCGGCATAGAGTGCTTGGGCAGCCAGTAAAGAACTGATAGCCAGGGATAGAGCTGTAAGTCGCATTCATTCACCTCATTATTACGTTCATTAACCGGGGGATATCGTGCAAAAAACCTACCAAATAGGTAACTCATTAATCTATCGTTAAATAATAGGGATTAACTGTTTGCAGATAGTTAAAATTATTGCGATATAACACACATTTTATGTCATATGGCTCAGTTATCCAATCTGCTAAAAGTCGGGTACTATGTATATGACTTAATTCTCTTCCTGGAGACTACGAAGATATTTAATCCAGTTATTGGTCAATTTTCGTTGCTTATCACTCTCTGCCAAGCCCTGCGCCATCTCAAAAGCCGAGATTGCTTTATCCCTATTTTCTAAATGATAGTAAGCACTCCCCAAGAGCAGCCAATCATCGAAGGTTGGCTTAGTTGATAATTTAATTCCCTGCTTAAGATATGATAGAGCCGACAACCACTGCTCTTTTTCTATAAGCAATCTGCCCGCCCGCAATTGAGGTGCTCCTGATTTGTCGATTTTTGCCAACCTTTCAAGCGCCATTAATGCGCGTTTTTGATCCCGCGCCAGAAGCCAGGCATCCACCAATAGATTCAGGTTATCAGAGGTAGCTTGAATATCACCACTATCCAGTTTAGTAACTAATAATTCGGCAGCGTCTAAAGGGGTATTTTGTTGCATAGAGAGTTTGGCTAATCGCAATAGGCCCGCTTCATCCAAAAAACCTTGTTCAGCGGCCAAAGAAAGCACAGCAACTGCTTGCTGTTGCCTGCCCAAATGTAATAGAACACCAGATAGCTGTTGCCAATAAAGGGGGCGATCAGGAAATAGCTTAAGCATCGTTTGTAAGATTGGAATAGTCTGTTTGAACTGTTCATTCTCAAGATAGATTCCAACCAGCATCTGATACCAGGATTCATGAGGCCGATTGGCCTCAGCAATGGCAAATTTCAGTTGCGTAACCGCTTTTTTCCACTGCTGCAAAGCATAGTACAACTGTGCCAACAGCACCCGAGATTCTACTGCTGGTTGCGTCTCTTGTATAAACCATGCCTGTAACTGTTGTAACCCTTGTTCGAACCGCTCTTCTTGATAGAGTAACTGGGCTAGCGTGTAGTGCAGACTGTGAACCACATTATCTGGTAGTGCACCAGAATCGATTGCAGCAAAAAAATGTTGGATGGCAGCGGGATAGTCATTGACGCCAATAGACAAATAGCCATAGGCCTGCTGGGCCAATGCACGCTCTTCAGGGTTCTGTTTCACCCGCTCCAGTAACGCATCCAGTTCAATCTTGGCTCTTTTGTATTTCTCATGACGTATCAGTGCATCGATCATGAACAGATAGTCGTAGGTATATCGTTGCGCATCAGCATCGTCTTTTGGCAGTTCACCCAAGGCAAAACCAATCCTTGGCATAATCAGTTGAATAAACGCGACTACGATGATCAGTAATTCTTTAGGGGATACACCGAAATTCATTTTTTCAAGTTAAATTTGATTGTTTGAGTGGCGCTGCGGGCGACTGCTTTACCATCAATAACTTTGGGATGAAACTGCCAACGACGAATCGCACGCAAGGCCGCCTGCTCAAAATAGCCTGCTGGTTCAGACTCAATAACGGTTGCATCACTAACCGAGCCGTCCTGGTTGATGGTGAATTTAAGTACGACTCGACCCTCCACACCGCGCACTAACGCTCGTTGGGGATAGCGAGGCGGAAAGCGCATTTTGGGTACTGGCTCCACTGCCATAGTGGTGGGGAGTTCCGGCTTAAAACCGAGATAGGGTCCACTACCTATATCCAGAGGGAGATCCATCTCTGGCATTTGCCACTTGGGAATCACTTGATGATCCATAATAACTTGTCTAGCTGGATTAACCGGGTTAACTGGCGGCGGTTCCAGCTTCTCTTCTACACGCTCAGGTTGTTGTCTTTGAGGTGGCTCCGGCTCATCGCTTAATCGAATGAATGACACTAGCTCTGCTGAAGTCTCCCGTTCAACCAGAATATCTTTCTCTTGTAACATATGTTGTAACAGCCAAAACAGCGCCAGATTGATAGCCAACGCTACCAGCAGAGCCAATAAAAAGCGCATTAGCCATTATCCCGAGATGCCGCTATAGACACACTTTCCACTCCGGCAAGACGTGACTGGTCCAATACCCGAATCACCACCCCAGTAGGTGCCTCCCGATCTGCCAAAATGATGACAGACCCCTCAGGATTTTCAGCATGTAAGCGCTCTACATTAGCTCGCACAGCACGTATATCAATATGGCGGTTATCGATCCATACTTCACCCCGCTCCGTAACACCGATGAGAATCGACGCCTGCTGCTTGAGGAGGGCTGTAGCTGCGCTAGGACGATCCACCTCCACCCCAG